>JBIOII010000053.1:0-12696 GCA_044449785.1 Candidatus Limnocylindrales bacterium | reverse complement strand
CGGCGGGAGCGGCCGGCGTTTCGGGCTCGGCGGGAGCGGCCGGCGTTTCGGGCTCGGCGGGAGCGGCCGGCGTTTCGGGCTCGGCGGGAGCGGCCGGCGTTTGGGGCTCGGCTGGAGCGGCCGGCGTTTGGGGCTCGGCGGCTGGGCCCGACAAATCCGGCGGCGCCGTCGGGAGGCCTTCTGCCGTGAGCGGCACCTCGCCGGGAACGGACTTCGGCGCCCACAAGGCGTTCGCCACGGACAGGTAGGCCCGTCCCGCGTCTCCTTGAAGGCCCAGTATCCGGAGGGCATCGCCGCGGACGAGTTGCAGCGGCAGGTCCTGTCGATCGCCGATCTCATCGAGGACGGAGCGGGCCGATTCGGGCGCAATCCTGATGGCGACGCCAAAGTGGAGAGCGGCCATCATCGGGTCGTTCGCGTCCAGGGACGAGCGTCCCGACGATACTTCGGCGCCGGCACGCCGCGTTTCCAATGTCGGTCCGGCGGGCTCGACCGGCTGGGCTGGGGCGACCTCGACCGGCTGGGCCGGAGCGGGCTCGACCGGCTGGGCTGGGGCGACCTCGACCGGCTGGGCCGGAGCGGGCTCGACCGGCTGGGCCGGAACCGGCGCGGTCGGCTCTTGCGCCGGAACCGGAACCGGAACCGGAACCGGCGCGGAGGGTGCCAGCGCCGCGCTGGGCGCCGCCGGCGCGGCAGATGCTACTGCCGCGGCCTGAGCGACCGCCCCGCTCCACCCCGGGAAGGACCACTTCGCCTTACGAGGCATCCCGGCGAAAACCGGATCGAGTTCCGCCATGTGTCGTACCAGCGCCCTTTCGGACTGGGCTCGGGCCTCCTCCAACCTGTTCGAGAAAGCGGCGGCCTCGGCGGCGATCACGAACCCGAGAGCTTCGTCGCCACCCTCGCCCAGGTACGACGCCGCGGCGTCGCCCGCCCCGTTGAGATCGCCGGTGCGCCATCTGACCTCGGCCAGATCGAGGAGAGCTCCCGTGTCGAGCTGTCCACGACCGGCGAGCGTCTCGAGCTCGCCTCGCGCCATCGCCAGCGACCCGGTCTTCAGATGGATTCGCGCTAGCCTGATCTGGAGTGACGGATCGTCGATCTCTAGAGCGACCACCGCACCGGCCTCGGCAAGCCCGGGTTCTTCATGCTCGACCGCCTCGTCAGGCTCGACCTCGTCAGTCTCGTGCTCTGCCACTGCGGCCAGTTCGGCGGGTTCAGGCTCGACCGGCGCGGCGGACTCGGGCACGGCGGGCTCGGCTTCTGGAACTGCGACCACTTCGGCAAGCTCTTCTTCGGCGGGATCGGGCTCCACAGGCGCGGCGGGCTCGGGCTCGGGCGCGGCGGGCGCGGTGGGCTCAGGCTCGGCAACCTCGCCAGCCAATAACTCGACTTCGGTGGCCGCAGCGGGTTCCTCAGTTTCGGGGGCCTCGTCGCTCTCGACGATCTCCTCCTCGCCGGCCAGCGCTTCTGGCGAGATCCGGACCAGGATTTCGGCCGGTTCGTCCAAACCATCGAACGAGAGTTGCCCTGCGGGTCCGTCATCGTGGGCAGGCGAAATGTCCGCGACGTTGCCGGCGCCCCCGTGGGAGTCTCCCGACGTAGCCTCGGGCGTGACGACCTCACGGTCGCGCCGCATCTTCCGGCCGATTCTCATGCGGCACCCGCAGGCAATCGCAGAAGCGATTCGAGGCGGCGCCCTCGCCGGGCCGGCGCCACGACTGCGAGCCTGAGCCCATCCTCTCTGATCAGCCTCCGGGCAAGGGCGTTGATGGCCTCGCTCGAGACCGCGTTCAACTCAGCCAGCGCCTGGTCGAGAGTCAGAACCCGCTCGTGCAGGGCCTCCTGCCCTCCCAGCCACGAGGCGAGATGGCGGGTCTCCTCCATCCGCAACTCGAGCCGGCCGGCCAGGTATCGCTTCGAGAGGGCCAGCTCGCCCGCCGGCACCATTTCGTCTCGCAAGCGCGCCATCTCCTCGAGGATCGCGGCGACGGCGGGCGCGATCTTGTCCGGATCGACACCGGCGGAAACGACGAACGCGCCCGTATCGGCGTAGTCGACGATATAGGAGCTGACGTCGTAGGCGAGACCCTTGTCCTCGCGAACGGACTGGAAGAGGCGGCTGCTCATGCCATCACCGAGAATGCCGTTCAGGACCTCGAGTGTCCAGGCCTCGGGATCATCTCGTCGCAGGCCCGGTAGGCCCAGGCACAGCTGAGCCTGCGTGGTGTCGCGTCGAACGGCCATCACCCGCTCGCCTGCCGGCAGGGAGGGTGCGGTTTCGAAGCTCGAATGATTCGCCGCGCCGGTGCCGAACGCCTTGTCGACGAGGGCCACTACCTCGGCGTGCGAAATGTCGCCTGCGGCCGAGACGACCACGTTTCCGGGCCGATAGGAAGACGACCAGAACGCCCGAAGGTTCTCCTCGGGCAGGCTGCGGACGCTCTCCTCGCTGCCCGCGATCTCGCGACCGAGGGGCGTGTCCCCGAACATGGCCAGGTCGAAGAGGGTGTGGACGTGCTCGCCTGGGTCATCCAGGTAGGAGCGAATCTCCTCGACAATCACCGTCCGTTCCGACTCGATCTCGCTGGAGCGCAGGAATGGACGGACGATTAGCTCGCCCAGGACGTCCATGCCGCGTTCGGACTCGCGTAGCGGGACTCGCACCCAATAGACGGTGGACTCACGATCCGTGGCAGCGTTGAAGCTGCCGCCGACGCCTTCGATCGCCTCGGACACCGCCCGGGTCGTGGGATACGCCGCCGTGCCCTTGAATGTGATGTGTTCCATGAAATGCGCCGCGCCCGCGGTATCGGCCGACTCCAGGCGCGAGCCCGCCAGGACGTAGGCGGCGATGGACACGGAGCGGGCGCCGGGGAGGCGCGACGTGATGACGCGCGGCCCGTCGGGCAGCGCAGTGCGTTCGTACATCGGACGAATGCTAACGGAAACGGCGGGCCGCCCGACACGGGCCAGATGGGCCTATCGCAGAAACGAAGCGGCCGACCCCCTGCAGGAGCCGGCCGCCTGATCAACCGAGGCGAGACTACTTGATGAAAGTAAGGATCCAGGCGTTGGCGAAGTACACCACGAAGGCCGCGGTCACTACATACATGAGCCAGTGAACCTCCGCCCACTTGCGCTTGAGCAGCTTGATGAACACGAACGACACGAAGCCGGCACCGATGCCGACGGTGATGTCGTACGTGAGCGGCATCAGGACGATGGTGAGCAGGGCCGGGAGGCCGTTCTCGATGTCGCTGACATCGAGACCCTTTATCTGCGTGAACATCAGATAGCCAACGACGACGAGAGCCGGACCGGTCGCCGCGAACGGCACGACGGTCGCCAATGGAGTCACGAAGGTGGCGAGGAGGAAGAGCAGGCCTGTGATTACGGAGGCGAAGCCCGTCTTGCCACCCTCGGCCACGCCGGCGGCCGATTCGATATAGGTGGTGTTGGAGCTGACGCCCATCCAGCCGCCAAAGAAAGCGGCGATCGAGTCGACATCAAGGATCCGGCCGATTCCAGGGACGGAGCCGTCCTCGTTGGCAAGGCCGGCCTCTGCCGCGATGCCCGTGACGGTGCCCATCGTGTCGAAGAAGTCGCTGAGCATGACCGCGAAGATCGTCAGGAGGGCGACGACGATGCTCACCTTGCCGAAGAGGGCGCCATACCAGTCAGCGTGGTTGATGGTGGCGAATGACGGCGCCGGGCTGATGTTGGACGGAATCGTGCTGACGCCCACGATCAAAGCGATGATCGTCGTGACGATGATGCTGATGATCAGGGAGGCTTTGACCTTGAGCGTGTAGAGCGCGACGGTTATGGCGAGAGCCCGGCCGCGAGGCACGTGCCGGCTGCAACCGCGACCGGGTCCAGGTTGAGCGGTTTGGCGATGATCGCCCCGTTCAAGAAGATGATGTAGGCCATGACCATGAACGTGGTCAGGCCCGCCCGGGACTCGGTGACGATGTTAGTGCCGCGTTCCGCGAACTTGAAGTAGCGAGCTATCGGCGCCAGAACAGCATCCAACGGTCCCTCCTCTTGATGAATCGCCTGGTCGTATCCCACCGAGCGGCGACAACCCGGGACAGCCCGGGCGGCGCCTCCTCCCGGCCGTGACTCCACACGGCCCACCACGCCCTCGCCCACGGTCGATCAACGCCGGACCCAGCCGGGGTCACGGTCGCGCTGTTTCAGGTTCCCCTACTCGTCCTCGATGGAATCGGGGCCGAGCAACTCCATTTGGACGTAGCCGGATGTGTCGAACTCGAGCTGACGGGGCTCGACCGCATCTCCCACGGGCAATCCAGCCGGTGCGAAATCGATCATCACGGCTTCGTCCCCCTGAACCAGACGGTACGTGAGCAGCTGGTCGGGACGGGTCTCGAACTCGAGGTGCTCGAACGAATCGACGTTCAGGCAGATCGAGAGCGGAGTGAAGAACGTCGACGTCTCCGGCTCATTCGCCACGATCCGCTCCACCCAACCCAAGCCATGTTGAACCAGCTCGTGACCCCGGTAATACCGGTAGGCCACGGTCTGCTTCTCGAGGGGGCGGAGGACGTTGAGCAGGTCTGTCCGGCTTGAGACGATGCCGCGATTCACGAAGAACTTCGCAGGCGGCACGGACGACACCACTCCTTTGGCGCAGCGGGGTGGACGATTGGAGACGCCGGTGACGGACCCACGGATCGTACCTCAGCGGTCCGGGCCCGGACAAGCGATTCGCGATTCCCCGACCGGACCGGAAGCTCGGCCGCGTTATCATCGACCCATGCTGCTAGCGCTCGACATCGGCAATTCGAACACAACGCTCGGGCTCGTCCAGGGGGAAACGATCATCGCCGCCCGGCGGGCTTCGACGAGGGCCGCCAGCACGGCCGACGAGCTGGAGGTGCTGATAGACAACCTGCTGCGCCTCGACGGGGCCTCGATGGCGGACGTCACCGGCATCTCCCTGGCGTCGGTCGTTCCGACACTGACGAGCGCGACGGTCGTCCTGGCCGAGCGTCGCGGAGTGCAGCTGCTCGTAGCCGGGGCCGGCAACATGCCGATGCCGATTCGCGTGCAGCGGCCGACCGAAGTCGGCGCCGACCGTCTCGTCAACGGTGTGGCGGTGGCGCGCCTCTACGGCGCTCCCGCCATCGTCGTCGACTTCGGCACCGCCACAACCTTCGACTGCATATCCCGCGACGGCGCCTACGTCGGCGGCGCCATCACGCCAGGCCTCGAGCTCGGCCTCGAAGCGCTCGCGGCTCGCACCGCCCGATTGCCGCGTATCGAACTCGAGGAGCCCGAGAAGGCCATCGGGACGGACACGATATCGGCGATGCAGTCCGGCGTCATCCTGGGTTACCGTGCCCTGACGCTGGGGCTCCTGGAGCAGATCCGGCTGGAGCTGAGCCGAAACGAGAAGGTCGATCCCGATCACGTCCAGGTTGTGCTCACCGGCGGCCTATCCGCAGCGCCGTGGGCGCGAACGCTGCCCGGCATCGACGCCGTGGACCCGGAATTGACGCTAAAGGGCCTCGCCATCCTGTGGGCGCTGGCCAGCGGGGAGCCGATCACTCCCGGCGACGAAACGGTAGGCTGGACCGGCAGCGCGGCCGGCTCGATCCACATCATCTCGGAGAATGCGAGATGACCGAGGGCGGGGGGAGGCTCGCGGACCGCAGAATCGCCCTGGGCATCACCGGCTCGATCGCGGCTTATAAGGCCATCGAGTTGCTGCGTATGCTCCAGAACGAAGGCGCCGACGTCCGGGTTCTCATGACGGCATCGGCCGTCGAGTTCGTCGGCACGCTGACCCTCGAGACGCTGAGCCACCACCCAGTGGACTCTGATGTGCTGTCGCTCCGTGGCGACGGCAGCATTGGGCACATCGCAACCGCGCATGACGTCGAGGCGATCGTCGTCGCCCCCGCCACCGCTCACTGGCTCGCAGCCATGGCCAACGGCCTCGCGAGTGACCCGGTCACAGCCGCGTGCCTTGCCACTTCCGTGCCCGTGATAGTGGCCCCGGCGATGGACGGCGGCATGTATGCCCACCCGGCGACCCAGCACAACGTGGCTGGTCTGCGAGAGTTCGGCTACCAGATCGTGGAACCCGAGGCCGGTGAGCTGGCGTCCGGGCTTGTCGGGCCGGGCCGGCTGGCCGCTCTGCCGGCCATCGTCGATGCCGTGGTCGCGGCGCTCGGCGGCGCGACTATGAGCGACCCCGCCGCTGCCCCGGCCGCAATGGCTCCGCCGGGTCCGCCGCGAAACGATATGGCGGGCCTCCACGTGGTCGTCACCGCCGGTGGGACGGCCGAGCCGATCGATCCCGTGCGGTTCGTCGGCAACCGCTCCAGCGGCAAGATGGGCATCGCAGTCGCCGAGGACGCACTCGATCGCGGCGCGGCCGTGACACTCATCCTCGGCAACGCTACGGTCGAGCCGCCGGCGCGTGCTCAGGTGGCTCGGGCGGAGACTGCCGCCGAGATGCAGACGGCGCTGCGCGCCCTCACTCCGCCGGAGGGACCGCGTTTCGACGTCCTGGTGATGGCCGCGGCCGTCGCCGATTTCCGGCCCCGCTCCCCGTCGGACGTAAAGGTCAGTCGATCGAACGGTCTGACGCTTGAGATGGACGCCACGCCTGACCTGCTCGCCGAGACGGCAGAGCGTGTCCGAGCAGGCATCCGCTCGTCCGGAGGACGCCGGCCGGTCCTGGTCGGCTTCGCGGCGGAAACCGGCTCGTTCGACAGAGTCCCCGAGAAGCTGAGAAGCAAGGGCGTGGATCTGCTCGTGGCCAACGACGTGGCCGAGCCGGACTCCGGATTCGGCACCGACACGGACAGGGTGACGATCTACTCGAACGATGCGCCGCCCGAACAGCTTCCACTCCTGTCGAAACGTGAGGTCGCCGAGCTGCTGCTCGACCGTGTCGTCGTGCGCGTTGCGGCGGGCTCGAGCTTCGCGGTGACCGGCAATTCTGACGGCCAGACCGCCGAGGTGCGTCCATGAGCCAGGCCCCGTCACCTAAGCAGGAGGCGCGGTTCACGATCTCGTCGATCGCCCGCCTCTACGCCGACGGCGAACGCATCGCCATGCTGACGGCTTACGACTACCCGATCGCTCGCATTCTCGACGAGGCCGGCATCCCGATGCTGCTCGTAGGCGACTCGCTCGGCCAGGTCGTGCTCGGCTACGACAGCACCGTCCGGGTCACGATGGCCGAGATGCTGCACCACACCAAAGCGGTGGTTCGGGGCACGCGGCGGGCCCTGGTCGTGGCCGACATGCCGTTCCTCTCCTACGGGGTGACGCCCGAGGCGAGCCTCGAGAACGCCGGGCTGCTGATGAGCGAGGGCGGCGCCGGAGCGGTGAAGCTCGAAGGCGGCGAGCGGAGCGCCCGGACGATCGAGACGATCGTGCGGGCCGGAATCCCGGTCATGGGCCACATCGGCCTGACGCCGCAGTCGATCCACCAACTCGGCGGGCATCGGGTTCAGGGCAAGACACCCCAGGCAGGTCGTCAGCTCCTCGCCGACGCACTGGCCGTGCAGCAGGCGGGCGCATTCGCAATGGTCCTGGAGCTGGTCCCAGAAGGCCTGGCGGCAGCGATCACCGAGCGGCTCCGCGTGCCGACGATCGGCATCGGGGCCGGAGCCGGTTGTTCGGGCCAGGTCCAGGTCGTCACCGACCTGCTCGGGATCAGCGCCGACTTCACTCCCAAGCACGCTCGCCACTACGCGGATCTGCACTCGGTCATCAAGTCGGCCGCCGAGGCGTACCGCGCGGACGTGGTCGCGCGGACCTTCCCCGGGCCGGCCGAAAGCACTCAAGTATCCGAGAGCACGCTCGAGGAGATCCTGGGCGCATCCGTCCTCGATCGGCCTGAGATGGTAGAGGCCAGCCACGGGATACCGCTCGACCGGGACCTCTAGCGCCTTGGCCGAGCCGGCGACCCCGATCGTTGTCCGGACGCGGGCGGACCTTCGCTCCGCCATTGCCGAATCTGCCCGACCGATAGGCCTCGTGCCCACGATGGGCGCCCTGCACGCCGGCCACGCGTCACTCATCACCCGGGCCCGGGCCGAGAACGCGACCGTGCTCCTCACGATCTTCGTCAATCCGCGCCAGTTCAACGAGGCCGCCGACTTCGACCGCTATCCCCGCGACGAGTCGGCCGACCTGCGCCTGGCCGGCGCCGCCGGGGCGAATCTGGTCTGGATCCCGCCGGTCGCGGAGGTGTATCCGGCCGGATTCCAGACGAGCGTCCGCGTCGGTTCCCTTACCGAGCCGCTCGAAGGCGCGGCCCGGCCGGGTCACTTCGCGGGCGTGACTACGGTCGTGGCGATCCTGCTCGGGCTGGCCGGGGCGGATCGCGCCTATTTCGGCCAGAAGGACGCGCAGCAGTTGCTCGTGATCAGGCGGATGGCTCGCGACCTCGGGATCGGTACCGAGATCGTGGCCTGTCCGATCGTCCGCGAGGCCGACGGGCTGGCGATGAGCTCGCGAAACATGCTCCTGACGCCCGACGAGCGGGCGGCCGCCCCGGTACTGCGTCGGGCGCTGCTGGCCGCCCGCGCCCGGTTCGACTCCGGCGAACGTGGAGGGGAGGCTTTGCGCGCGTCGATGCGGGAGACGCTGGCTGCCGAGCCGCTCGCCAGACCCGAATACGTGAGCTGCGCCGACCCGGCCACTCTCAACGAGCTCGCCCTGATCGAGGATGCGGCTCTCCTCTCGACGGCCGTTCGTTTCGGCGCCATCCGCCTCATCGACAACGAGCCGCTGCCGTAAGGCATCGCGGCTCTGGTCGCGCCACTTCCGGAGGGAACCGCCGAGGTCCGGACTCCGTCTGCGTGTCGACCGGCCGAGATATCGGCACAGGACGCTGACCGGAGGGCGGAACCGTGACCACGAACGAAAGTGACCCAGTCGAAGCCAGTCCCGAACCGGACCCGGAAGCCGAGCCACCTTCCGTCCCACGCCGCGCGCTCGGTCTCCGCATCGCATCTCGCCTCGTAGCCCGCCTCGGCCGCGGCCGGCTCACCGGCATCCTTGCCGTCCTCGCCGTCGTCGCCCTCGTAGCCGGCGCGTACGTTGTCGGCTCACCGGCAAGCGCCGACCAGAGCCTCAGTTCTCTTTCGCCCGATCGCCTTGCCGCCCAGCCGGCCGCCACAGCGGCTCCGGCAGCAGTGCCGATAACCGACCAGGGATTGCTCTCTGGCGTTGACCAGTCCGGTGCCGGCTCCTCGATCACCGCGAACCCGACTCAGGCGGGCGGCCAAAGCCAGCTCTTCGCCACCATCGATGCCAGTCAGATCGTCAAGACCGGTCAGATGACCCTCGAAGTCACCGACGTCGAAACGGCAACCGCCCAGGCACAGGCCGCAATCGTGGCCATGGGCGGCTATGTCGACAGCTCGACGAAGTCCGGCACCGGCCCAGACGCGACGGCGACGATCACCTTCCGGCTCCCCGTCGCCAAGTGGGACCAGGGCCTGGCCGCGATGCGTAAGATCGGGACCAGGGACCTGTTCGAGCAGACGAGCAGTAGCGACGTGACCTCCCAGGTCATCGACCTCAACGCTCGAATCGACAACCTCAAGACGACCGAAACGGCCCTCCAGGCGATCATGACCCGGAGCGGCTCGGTCGCCGACATCCTGGCGGTAGAGACGCAGCTGAGCGATACGCAGGGACAGATCGAGGAGCTCACCGCCGAACGCGACAACCTCGCTAACCAGGCGGCGATGAGCACGCTCGCCGTGACGCTTCACCTCCCCACTGCCACAGTGACCACCCAGGCCACTCAGGATTGGACTCTCGGTAGCCAGGTTGACCAGGCCGTCGCGGCGCTTGTGCGTGTCGGCCAGGGGCTTGCGACGATGGCCGTCTGGCTCGTGATCGTGGTTCTGCCGGTCGCCCTCGGCGTCCTTGTGCTGCTTGCGATCGCGCTGGTCGCCCGCCGGATCGCCCGCCGCGGCCGCCGCAACGCGGTCGCGGGAGCCTGAACATGCCGGCCGGCCGGACTCCGGCAGCCGGACCGAATCCGACGACCCCCGCGGCAAGGGCGGTCGCTGTCTCAACTTCGGTCGCCGTTCTCGCACTGGCCTTCGGGTTACTGAGTTCCGGTGCGGACAACGGCCGAGTGGGCCTGGCACTTCCAGGCTTGCCGGCAAACGGCCGTCCGGCCCCGCCGCTGCACAGTCCATACCGAATCTGCGGCACGCCTATGGTCGATCAACGACGCTGCTGACTATCGGGACCACGACGAACCGGGGCGCCCCAAGCCGCTTCCTCCGGGGCCCGTGATCCGCCGTCGGGTCGCCGACGCATTCGTTGTGAGACCTCGCCGGCAGGACCGATGACGAGGCCGAGGGCAAGAGAGGGTGGATCCATGCGAGCCAGAAGGTTCTGTTTCGTGCTGCTCGTCGCAGGCATATTCGCCGCGGCGTGCTCGAGCTCATCGGCCACGCCCGGCGACCAGTTCTACAACCAGGCCGGTCCGACGGCTGCTCCGGCGATGCCGGCGGCCTCTGACGGCGGAATGTACGGAGGGGCCGGCGGCACGCAATCCGTGCCGGCGCAGCCCGGGAACGCCAACCCCACCGACCAGGCCCCGGGCGCCAGCTCGAACGCGGTGCAGCCCGAGAACCAGATCATCAAGACCGGGTCGATAAGCATCCAGGTCGCGGCAGTCGACAACTCGATCGTCGTGGCCACGGACCAGATCCACGCCCTCGGCGGATGGCTGGCCGGTTCCGACCGGACCACCAGCACGGCGCAAGAAATGGCCTCGGCCACTTACCGAGTTCCCGTGGCCAGGTTCGAGGACGCTCTCGCGGCAATGCGGCGGCTCGGGACCAAGGTTCTGAGCGAACACACCGAATCGACCGCGGTGGGCGGCCAGATCGTCGACCTGCAGGCTCGGATCGCCAACCTGAAGGCCAGCGAGAAAGCCATCCAGGCGATCATGGCGAAGGCGACGACGATCGCCGACGTTCTCACCGTCCAGCAGCGGTTGGCCGACGTCCAGGGCCAGATCGAGGAGCTGTCCGGGCAGCTCGCCGGCCTCACCGATCAGGCCGCCATGAGCACGCTAACCGTCGTCTTCGTCGTCCCGGTCCTGCCCACGCCGAGCCCAAGCCCAACCCCAACGCCGTCGCCGGTGCCAACGGCGACCCCGGTCGCGTGGAGCGCGGGCGATCAGGCGAACCAGGCTGCGGGAAGCCTTGCGGAAGTCGGAAAGGGCGCCGCAACCGTCTTGATCTGGATCGCCATCCTGCTGATCCCCGTTGCGCTGGCCCTGATAGTCCTGCTTATCCTGCTCGGCCTGGTGGCTCGGATCCTCGATCCGTACCTCAAGCACCTGCTGCCGGTGACCGCAGGTGGGCCGGCGACGCTCGGAACACCGAGAACGCCGGCCGGAAGTCAGCCCTCCAAGGGCCAGGAGCCACGGCCCGGCGACCAGCCCAAGGCGTAGCCACTCGACGTTGGGCGGCCGCGATCACGCCGGCCGCCCGGCGGCACTTCGCCCCATGAGACCGGTCGCAAGTTGCGAAACCGGCGGCGGTCCGGGTCAGCCGCGCGAGGCCGTCTTTCGTTCGACCAGCTGGACCGCGTCGCGGAGCCTGCCGAGAGTCTCGGCGTCAACCGCGTCCGGACCGAGATAGGGCCCAAGCCGCTCGAGGATGTCGACCACGAGGCCGAAGAAGACTCCCGCGTCGGCGAGGAAGAACTGCGGCTCGTTGTTGTATCTGACGAGCGTCAGTCGACCCTGAAGGACCTGGCGTTCGTCGGCATGGGCTATCTGCGTCGAGAAGTTGTGGCCCTGGATCCCGTCGGGGTTGTTCAGGTAGTTGAGCGCGTTGTCGATCGCGAGACCGAACCGAGCTCGCCAGGCGATCATCCGCTCCTGGACCTCGGGCGGGATCCGGACCTCGGCTGTTTCGTCGAAGACTTCCGGCGTCACCGTCAGCAGACCGACGAGCGTGGCGCCTGCACGCGCGCCGAGCATGACCTGCAGCGACCGCTCGAGGGTGAACACCTCGGAGTCGAACCGGGGGCTCGTGATCACGTCCGTCAGAAGGTCCTCGACATTGTCCAGGACGCCCGGCTCGGCCAGGGCGTTGGCCAGATGGAGGGTCTCCTCCTTGAAAAGGAACTTCTCTTCGTGGTCGAGCATCGAGGCTCCTATCCCGAGCTGCTCCGGGTCCCCGATGCCAGGTAGCTCGGGTGGCAAGCGGCAGATTGCAGCCGTCGGATCGTAGCACCAGCGCCACCGGCGGCACGACGAACCAAGACGGCAGAGTGCCGAGCGCCGAGCGCCGAGCGCCGAGCTCCGAGCGCCGAGCGCCGAGCGCCGAGCGCCGGAGTGAGCGTACCCTGAGGGTGCGTGAGCGAGGAGCACAGACGACAACGAAGGGATGAGCCGCCCGGCGGGGAACTCGCTCGCCGTCCGACGCGCCGAGGCCGAGGAGCCGCCCGAGGAGCGCAGCGAGCGGACTTCAACGTCCGTGAGCGAGCACCGCAGAATGGCAACGAAGGCGGCGGCCGGCTGGTGGCGAGCGGAAAGCGGCCCCGACGCGAGGGGGTACGCCGGGGCCGCAAAGGAGTTAGCTGACGCCTAGTTTACGGATAAAGACCGCGTAGGGAGGTCGCATCCGCAACTCGTTGCACGGCGAGCATGTAGGCCGCCATGCG
>JBIOII010000052.1:0-12736 GCA_044449785.1 Candidatus Limnocylindrales bacterium | reverse complement strand
CGTGCGGCACGAGATCCTCGCCGTCAGCGCGGACGCGCGTTCCCCGGAGCGTGGGCAGTACTCGTTCGTCCAGGGGCTCACCCGCGAGGTGGCATACAAGACCCTCACGCGCGCCGACCGCAAGTCGCGCCACCTCGCGGCGGCGCGCTACTTCGAATCCCTTGGCTCCGACGAGCTGGCCGGGGCAATAGCTGGGCACTACCTGGCGGCCTGGCAGAACGCCGCCGAGGTCCCGGAGGCTGATGCCCTTGCGGCCCAGACGCGCGCAGCGCTCGCTGCCGCCGCCGAGCGCGCGGCCTCCCTCGGCTCGTACGAGCAGGCAGCCAAATTCTGCGAGCAGGCACTCGCCGTGACCGCCGAGCCGGCCGCACGGGCCGGGCTGCTCGAGCGCGCCGGCGACGCCTGGTCGAAGGCCGCGACGTACGATCGGGCTTCCACCGTGCTGCGTGACGCGATCGCCCTCCATCGCGACCTCGGGGATCGGCGGGGGACTGCTCGCGCGACCGAGTTGCTTGGCCGGTCGCTCACCGCAGGGCACCTCCTCGACGAAGCGCTTGCGCTCCTCGAGCCGGCCGTCGAGGAGTTCGCCGACCTCGAAGGCGAGCCGGAGGGGGTCGCCCTGCTCGTGATGCTGGCCGGAGCGGTGATGGTCGCAGAGGACTATCCGCGGGCGCTCGCGCTCGCCGACCAGGCCCTCCCGACGGTCGAGCGCCTCGATCTCCCCGAGTTGGCCGCCCGAGCGCTCATGACGAAGGGCGGGGCGCTGCTCCCCCTCGGGCGTGCATACGAGGGGCGCGGCGTCTTGCGCGCGGGGATCGAGCTCGCGGAGACAGTCGGCGTGCCGGACCTGTCGCTCCAGGGCCGCACCGCCCTGATGGCTTCTACCGGTTCCCGCGATGTCGTCGCGGGGCTCGAGATGGGCAGGGCAGGCCTGGCGGAGGCCCGCCGCCTGGGGCTCCGCGGGGCCGCGGTCGTGCTCGCCGGCAACGTCGTCGAGGTTGCCCGTTGGACAGGCGACTGGGAGTGGGCACTTAGCGAACTCGCGCCGTTCCTCGAGGGCGACCTCGACGTTGTGCAACGCTCATGGCTCCTAACGGGGTGCGTGATCCTGCGCGGCTGGCGTGGGGAGGTGATCGACGAAGAACTCGCTGAGCTCCGCCAGATTCAGGAGGCACGCCCGACTGATGCGTTCGCGGCCGGGGACCGTGCCGACCTCGAGTCGTGCTTGGGGCTCGCCACGGGGAGGCTCGCGGAGGCGCACGCGGCGGCCCACGACATGGCGCGGCTAAGCCCCTTGAACGCCCCTGCGGCGCATTCCATGGCCGTCCGCGCCGCACTCTGGATGCGCGACCCGGTGGCCGCACCAGAGGACCTCGCGGCGCTTGAGGCGACCAGAGCCCGCGGCCCATTCGTGGCGCTGCGCCGAACCGCGTTTCGGGCCGGGATTGCCGCCCTCGAGGGCCGAGCTTCCGAAGCCCGTTCGCTCTACGCAGAGGCCCGCCGTGGCCTACTGGACCGGGGAATCGCCTTCGAGGCGGCGCTCGTCGCCATCGATATGGCGACCCTCCTCGGACCCGACGACTCCGATGCCGTAGACGCTGCGGCTGAGGCCCGCCTCGCGCTGGAGCGGCTCAGCGCCCGGCCTTTCCTGGCCCGACTCGAGGCAGCGCTCGCCGGAGAAGCTGTTGAGCGCGCGGTCCCAAATGGCGCCTGAGGCCCAGCGATAGCACCAGCTGGTTCAGCGACCCGAGTCGCGCCCGGCCGCGACCCGGACACGACCTCCGCTTAGTCCGTTGACCATCGCGATGGAAAGAAACTCGACCGACTCGCCGCCGGCCGGAGACATGAGCGCGTGTTCAACACGCTTTGTTGTTCCTGCGCGTTCGAACCCCTCCGGGCGCCCCAGAACAACAGGGACGCGGGGGCATCGGACCCTGAGTGCTTCCGCGCTATTGTGCCGGCCATGGGATTCGAATGGGCCTACCGGAACGGCACCCCGCCATGGGACATCGGGCGTGCCCAGCCAGCCCTCGTCCGGCTGGCCGAGGAGGGGCTCATCGCCGGCGACGTGATCGACGTCGGCTGTGGCAACGGCGAGAATGCCCTGTACCTGGCGTCACGAGGAATCTCGGTCCTCGGCGTGGATGCCGCCCCGACGGCGATCGCCCAGGCGCGGGAGAAGGCTCGGCAGCGAGGCAGCAGCGCCACGTTCCTCGTCGCCGACGCGCTCGCGCTCGAGGGGCTCGGGCGCACGTTCGACACCGCGATCGACTGCGGCCTCTTCCACACGTTCTCGGACGCCGACCGCATCCGCTTCGAGCGAAGCCTCCACGGGACTCTCCGGCGAGGGGCTCGCTACGTCCTGCTCGGCTTCAGCGAGCACCAGCCGGGCGAACAGGGTCCCCGCCGGGTGACACAGGCGGAGATCCGAGCCACCTTCACGACGGGCTGGATGGTCGACTCGATCGTTGCCGAGCGATTCACGGCCAAGGTGCCGGAAGACGGCGCGCACGCCTGGCTGGCGCTGCTGACGCGGATCTAGCTTCGGCGCGGACTCACACGATGAAACCGTCGTGTCAGCACGCGCCGTCGCGCGGCCCCGGGACGCCAGAGGCAGATCCAAGCGGGACGATGCCCCGAGCTCAGATTCGGGGATCTACTTCTTCGGCTTGGCCGGCCTGCGGGGCGCCCGCTTGGATGAGGCGCGGGCTGCCGGCTTCGGTACGCGCGGGGTCGCCGCCGCTGTCGTGCCGGGAGCGCCCTGATCTGTACCGCCAGCCTCGGCCGGATGGTCGGCGCCCTCGGTCGCGAGTGCCTCGGCTAGGCCGCCCATCGTGGTCGCGGCGGCGAGCTCCGCGGCTCCGGCCGCGGCCGACCGTTCGGCTTCAGCGGTCAGCACGGCGCTCGCCGCGCCAAGCGCCTCGGATGTCGCGTACTCGTGGCGCCCCTCGTGCATCTCGCTCAGCCCCAGGGCCGCGAGGCGACCGGCAAGCTGCTCCGCTCCCTGGGCGACGACGGCGCCCTCGGTCGCCCGGCCGATCGCGCCGACTGCGAGGCCGCGCAGCTGGTGGCTCGCGCGGCCAAGGAACGCCGCGAGCGTCGGCTGTCCAGTGGTCTGGAGGAGCTCCGCGACAACCTGCACCTGGCCAGCAATGCCGGCGAGCTCCATGCCGCGGCGGAACTCGTCGCCGCTGAGCGCTGCCGCGACCTCCCCGCCGGCGGCCACCTCTTCGGCCATCGAGAAGGTCGCGGCCCCCTGGGCGGCATCGCGCGTACCCCGCAGCGCGGCAGCCTCGCCGAGGGCGGAGTAGGTGGCCGCCGTCACCGCCTCGTCGTCGGCGCGGGTCACGTCGGCGGCAGCCTCGGCTGTCTCGACCACGGCGACGGCTTCTGCATCGGCGGCCGCGGCGAGCTCGTCAGCGTGAACGTCCGTTGCGGCCTCGGCCGCGGCCGTTCGCTTGGTCTTCCGAACAGGCATCTCATCCTCCCGGTGGTCGCGGGCGGCCGCTCGCCACTCGAGTGAACCGCCTTGCTCCGCCTACGTGACGGCGAGATCGCGCGGGCGGAGCCTCCTTGTGGTGCCGGCACGCGCACGCGGCGCCGACCGAACCAGAGCGCGACTAGATCACGTGGACCAGCCAGAGGATCACCAACACGATCACGACAACGCCGACAATCCCGACACCGCCGCCTCTGTTCATCTCGATCTCCTATCTGTTACCACGAAGGCTTGTGTCGTCCAACGATCAGCCTTCTTCCCATCGATGACGGCGAACGGCGATGCTCCCCATAGGCGCCAACCCCCGTTCGAACCGCCGCCTGCTTCAGTGGAGGTGCAGGTCGACGCCCAAGAGGACGAGCGGCCATAGCACCACCGCAAGCACCGCCGAGAGGATCGGCATCAGGGCATTGAGACTTTCGAAGAACGAGTGGTTCGACGCAATGACCAGACCGACAACGAGATAGACGAGGCTCACTAGGGACGAAAACCCGGATCTCATACCCAACTCCCTGCTCTTCGCTCACCAGGCTCCGGAAGGTCACGCTGGTCACTGACGTGGGTGCGGACCGGTCATCGCCGACCGCCAACCCGAGTGTGCCCTCGCCGGCCCGCCGCGTCATGACGAACCTTCATCTCGACGAAGGCGAGGGAAATGGAGGCACGAGTGGCGATGAGGAGGCGACGGCATGATCCAGACGACATCGCCGTAAGGATCGCTGCGAGGGAGCCGTCGAGGCGCAACATGTCCTCCGAAGCGCTCACCGCAGGCGGTCGGGGGCAGCCGCGGCTCGAGCTCGTTCGTCAGCGCACGCCCGTGGTCCGTGTTGGACCGTACGGGTCGCGCGCGCCACGGAACTCTCCGCCCATCATTCGTTACCCGACGATCGACGTCACGATCAGGCCGACGGCGGCAACGCCCATGACGATCGTGGTTACCCAGCCGACAACGTTCAGCAGACGCCCGTTAGTCCGCTCGCCCATCGCCGCGCGGCTGTTCGACACGAGCATGACGAGGACGAGCAGCGGTGCGGCGACCAGGCCGTTGAGCACCGCGCTCAGGACGAGGGCGGTGATCGGGTTGATCCCCAGGAAATTGAGGGCCATCCCAACGAGCGTGGCCGCGATGATGACCAGGTAGAACTGCGGCGCGCGGGTGAGCTTCCGATCGAGCCCCGATCGCCAGCCGAAGGCCTCGGTCACGCCGTATGCTGCCGAGCCGGTCAGGACCGGCACCGCCAGCACGCCGGAGCCGATGAGCCCGATGGCGAGCAGAAACGCGGCTGCGTCTCCCGCCAGCGGCCGCAGGGCTTGGGCCGCATCGGTGGCCGAGGCGATGTCCGTCTTGCCCGCCACGAACAGGGTGGCGCCGGTCGTGAGGATGATGAAGTAGGCCACGACCTCAGAGAAGACCATCCCCGCGATCGTGTCCCAAAGCGCGTACTTGAGCTCGAAGCGCGAGGCGCCCTGGCGCTGGCGGAGGTGGCGCCGACCGATGCTGATTTGCTCTTCCACTTCCTGGCTGGCCTGCCAGAAGAACATGTATGGCGAGATCGTGGTGCCGAGGAGGGCGACGAGGATGCCGACATAGGCCGGGTCCAGCCGGATCGTCGGGATCAGCGTTCCGGCCAAGACCTTGACGATGTCGGGCCGGGCGAACAGGGCGGCCGCGATGTAGGCGAGGAGAGCGAGGGCCAGCCACTTGAAGACCCTCTCGATCAGACGGTAACCGCCGAAAACCTGCAGCCCGATGATCCCCAAGCTGACCGGCACGATGAAGATGATCGCGGGGATCGGCAACAGCATGTTGATCGCCGCCGCGATCGCGCCGATGTCGGCGCCCGCGTTCAGGGTATTGGCGATGACGAGAGCGAGCACGGCCGGGTACAGGGCGCGCGGGTAGTGCTCGCGTAGAACGCCCGCCAGGCCCCGTCCGGTCACCAGGCCGATCTTGGCGCACATGTACTGGACGGCCGTCATCATCGGGAGCATCGCGAGGGTCGTCCAGAGCGTCGCGAAGCCGTACTGGGCACCGGCCTGCGCGTAGGTCCCGATTCCCGAGGGATCGTCGTCCGATGCCCCGGTGATGAGACCGGGCCCAAGCGCCTTGCCGAGCCGCTTCAGCGAGTTCTTCTCGGCGCGCAGCTCGACCGCCTTCGGGTCCACCGGCCGGCCGGGGTCCACGCGCGGCCCGTCGGGCCCCGTCGGCGCCTCTGAACCGGTTGACGGCTGCGTCTCGGTCACCAGGTCAGCCCCTCTGTTCGCCCTGCAATTGCTCCCGCCACGCCACCAACTGGTGGTAGATGGCGGGCGCTCCAACCGGGGGATGATCGGTCATCCGGAGCGACGCCGGACACAGGATGAACGGTTCCGTCTGCCAGCCGCCGAGGCCGCCGTGGGAGCCGACGAGCTCCTCGAAGCCAGTGACCTCCCCGGTGACCGCGTCGACCGAACCGAGCAGGATCAGATCGCCGGAAGTCTTGAAGCCCGCAAGGCGATGCAGCGCCTCGCGGGCCCGGGGCCCGTACTCGGCCAGCAGATCGCTCCCTTCGGGCGGCGTCGCGTCCAGGTCATGCTGGCCGTGCGCTTCGAGCAAGAGCGTGTGCCCTTCCGCCGACCGGCCGATCACCGCCCCGATCCCCGGGTGCCGGGCAAGGGTCTCGACCAGACCCGGGTAGCGCCGCTGGATCCCCTCGCTCGTCATCCAGCCGGGTTCGCGCGTGAAGTACACGTGGGCCAGGCTGCCCGAGGAGGCCACGACGACGTCGGGAACAGCCGCCGCCGGGACGTCGCCCGAACCGGCCCCGGGACGTCGCCGGCCGGTTGGCAGCCGGCGCGCCACCAGAGGTCCCAAACCCGTGCCCCGGCCGAACTCGGCCGCGATCCGCCGGCCGATTCCGGCCGACTCAACGGAGTCGGTGGTGCCGACAACGACCATCTCGCGCGGCAGCTGCTTGGCGATGACCGCTTCCAGTGACTGGCCGTGGCGTTGTTGGAACGGGGCGCCGAGGCACTGGCCATGGTCGGAGAGCACGACGAGCCGGTATGGCCGTGCGGTGTACCGGGCGGCCTTCAGGAGCGATCCGACGGCGCGATCGATGCCTTCGAACGCGTCGATCGCCTCCGCACGCTCGGGCCCGCAGTGGTGTGCGATGGCGTCGTAGCCGGTGTAGTCCACGTAGATGGTCGGCGCCCCGCCATACATCTCCTCGATGACGAGTGCGGTGGAGACCGTTCGCAGGGCGATGTTGGTGGCCGCTCGCTCGATCGCGAAATGCAGGTCTCGATGCATGCGCGGCTGCACCGCCCAGCCGCGCTGGCGTTCCGCCTGGTAGAGCTCCTTGACCACCTCGCCAACCATGAGCACCAGCAGGCGGGCGTAGTTGACGGTCGTGACGAAGAAGCCGCGCATTCGCCGCCCCTCGTCGGCCGGTGCCGGCTCGGAGATCGTGGCCATGGTGAGGTAGCTGCGTGGAGCGTCGCCGGTCACGAGGTTGCCGATGCTGGCGCCATCCTCGGACAGCAGGCCTTGGCCATCGCTGACGCGTCGAACGATCTCGGCCGCATCCTCCGGGTGGTTGGCCACCAGCAGCCTGCCGGTTGCCTTCTCGTACCAGCGAAAGCCGGCGATGCCGTCGTTGGTGCCGTGCAGGATGCCAGCCTGACTCGCCGGCGTCGTCGGTGGCAGCATGGCGGTCCATGGATGGATGGTCGATTCACCACTGCGAACCAGCTGGCCGAGCACCGGTGCCCGTCCAGCTCGCATCGCCTCACGCAGCACCGGGAGGCTCAGCCCGTCGACCTGGACCACGAGCAGACCCGGGATCGGATTCGTCGGCTGCCGGAACTCACGTGCCACCAGTCGCCGGACGAGAACGCTGTAGTAGGAGTCGTCGTCGCTCACGGCCACGAGCTCGGCGAATAGGCTGTTGAGAAACGTCAGGAGGAGGGCTCCCCAGACCGCGGCTGCGGTGTCGCCCACGTGAATCCCCGGCATGACCCGTCCGAGGAACACGATCGCGGCGAACTGAACGACGATGCCCAGGACCTGGGCAACGAAGATCGGCCACCCGACCAGCAGCCCGTGCAGGGCGACAGCCAGGGTGCTGTCGAGGGCCAGCAGCAGCAGGGCAGCCAGCAACAGCGGGCCGTAACCGTCAACGGCGAGCCCGGGGGCGACCCCTGCGGTGATGGCGAGTGCTAGGCAGGCACCCAGGTAGGACAGGACCGTGCGACGCAGGATCGCCAGCCGGGTCGGACGCCACTCCCACATCAAGCGAGCCTGAAGCCGGTAGAAGGCCAGCCAGCGTCCGCCCACCGACGTGGGCCCAGCACCAACCTCGGGTGTCATTCCCCAACGCGCCCGTGGAGAGGCATCGATTGCCCGGGCTGGAGGATCCGAACCTCGACGTCGGGGGCGCGTGCCGCGACGGCCGCGCGGAAGGCCCCACCCGGCTCCTCGAACCGACGGCGTGCCAGGCGCCGCAGGCCGAACGGGTAGAGGGTGGCCCAGTGGATGGGCACGGCGATTGCCGGTTGGATTCGGGCGACCGCCTCAGCTGCTCGTCGCGGGTCCAGGTGGCCACGCCCGAGTCTGGGGCCCCAGCCGCCAACGGGCAGGAGCGCCACGTCCACGCGACCGGCAAGCTCCCGCATGGCTTCGAACAGCCCGGTGTCGCCGGCGAAATACACGCTGGGGGACCCAACGATCAGGGCGCCGAGCGCGCCCTCCGCGGTCGTGAACAACGAGCGGCGCCGGCCGTGTGCTGCCGGGACCGCCTCGAGTGTCAGCGCGCCGATGCCCAGGCGGTCACCTGCGCGCATCTCGTGGACACCGCCGCGCGCCACGCGCGCCACAACGGGGCCGAGACCGGCCGGTACGACGAACGTCGGCCGGCCGGGAAGCGCCCGCAGCGACGCGAGATCCAGGTGGTCCAAGTGCCCGTGGCTGATGAAGACCGCCGCGAGGTCCTCGAGCACGCCGGGGAGAACCGCCGGCACGTGACGCCGGATGCCGCCCCCGGCGAGGTGCCCGAGCAGTGGATCCGTGAGCACGCGTACGCCGTTGAGGTCGACGAGGACTGTCGAGTGACCGAGGAACGTCAGCCGGTCGCCGACCGCAGTTCCGGTCAGGCCTCGTTCCGAGGTCAGGGCCTGCTCTTCGGCTTTCTGGCGGCGTCCTCGAGATCACCCAGTCCCTTCTGGGCGTCGCCCTGGACCTGCCTGGCCTTGCCGCGGAGTTGCTCCCGCTTGTCCCCTGTCACCTTGCCGAGCCCTTCCTCGACCTTGCCCCGGGCCTGGCTCAGCGAGCCTTTGACATGCTCATCGGCCATAACAATGCCCGTTCTTCCGTGCGTGTCCTCACCTGCGACTCAGCAGCCCACGTGAACCGGTCGCGAGGTGAACGACGTAGATGACCGCGATCGCGCCGAGCGTGGCGATCACGATGCTCTCGATGTTGATCCCGTCGACCGTGCCCATCTTGAGGACGCTCGCGGCGACGAATCCGCCCACGAGTCCGCCGACGATGCCGAGGACGATCATCATCAGCAGGCTCTCGCGGGCGCGCATGAGGTGGCTGGCCAGGAAGCCGGCGATCGCGCCGACGACGATCCAGGCGATGAGGCCCATTGCGTTCGTTCCTTCCTTCTGCTCGGGGGTCAGGCCGGCTCGCGCCGGAAGATGCCGATGACCCAGATCACGATCAGCTCGAGGACCGACCAGCCGACAAAGGCGACCACGGCCGCCGCGTCGAGGGTCGAACCACCCAATGAGGGTCTTGACCCACGCAGTGACTTCGCGGGCTCGCCACCACTGTGTCGCCCACGGATCTCCGTGTCATGACGGGGCGTCATGTCGCCGGGCGCCATGCCGAGGGATGGCAGCCTCGGTCGGCCGGCCGCGCGAGGTTCGACGAATTGCGGGGGCCAGGCAGCGACGCGTCCCGGCGCCCTATTCCAGCGCTTCCTCGAGGAAGGCCCGTGCGTCGTGGGAGAGTTCCGCCATCTTCTCCCCGTTGGCCTCGATCAGCCCGAGCAGCTGCTGAGCCTCGCTCCCATGCTCGAGCCCGATCGCGATTCCCAGCGAGAGCCAGAAGTTGGCTACCTCGACCGCGTGCGGCCGGGCGCTCTCGGGGAACTCGTCGAACAGTTCGGCCATCGCATGGTGCACGGCACGCCCGTAGCGCTGCGAGCCGGAGTCGATCGTCATGCTGGCTCCTCCTGTCCGACGGTGTGCGATCGCGCACCTTGAGAAGATGGCCCTGGTGACCTCGACGCGATCCAGTATGTCGTGTTCAGTGCACGGCTGTTCCCAGCAGCGTGCCGACCCCATAGGTCACGCCGGCGGCCAGGAGGCCCAGCCCGGCCTGCCGGAGACCCGAGCGGACCGGCTGGCGGTGGGTGAGCCGGCTGACGCCAAGCCCGACGAGGAACAGGGCAGTCAGCGTGGCGACGATGCTCAGCGTGAAGGCCATCGCGCCGGTGAACAGCAGGTAGGGCGCGAGGGGCACCGAGGCACCGGCGGCGAAGGCGAGCAACGAGCCGACGGCGGCCGTGAGAGGCGAGCCCATCGTCTCGGCGGAGAGGCCGATCTCCTCGAGCACGAAGGTGTCGAGCGCACGTTCGGGGTTGGCCAGGATCCGGTCGACGATGAGATTGGCTTCGGCTCGCGAGAGGCCTTTCGACGCGTAGATCTCGGCCAGGATGGTCCGTTCCCGGTCGGGCGTCTCGCGAAGCTGGTCGCGCTGGAGCTCGACCTGGTAGTCGAGCAGCTCGTGCTGGGAGCGAACCGAGACGTACTCGCCGACCGCCATGCTGAAGCTGCCCGCGAGAAGACCGGCGATGCCGGCCAGGACGACCGCGTGCGGGTCCTGGGACGAAGCACCTGCGATGCCCATGATCAGGCTGACGTTGGCAACCAGGCCGTCGGTCGCTCCGAACACGGTCGGGCGCAGCACGCTCGAGCCGCGCGTCTCGTGGGGGCTCGAGGGGGCGGCGACGAGGTTCCGCAGGCGTGACCAGGCGGCGTTCACGGCGATGACCGAAGCGCTCGGATCTCTGTGATGGAAGGTCCGAGCCGGCGACACGAGCCGGCCGCTCTGCTATCGAAGGCCGGCGGCCTCATGGAGGCGCTGCTCCTCGATCGTTCGCTCCGCAAGCGGTTCCACCTCGAGTCGCTCATCCGGAATCGGATGCCCGCTCTTGACCGATCGGCCGTAGATGCCATCCGCAATGCGCTCCTCGGCTCGCCCCACGGCGGCCAACTCGGCGCGGAGGTTGGCAGCCACGGCGACGTCGACGGACTCCGCCTCCTGCCCGCTGGCGCCCTCTTCGAGCTCGCCGGTCTGCTGACCTCGAAGCGATCCGGCCGCCCGAATGTCGCCGTCCAACCCGGTCAGCGACGCCTCGATGCGGGCTCGCTCGTGAGCGACGTTGTCACGCGCGTGTGCCTTGTTCACGATTAACTCCTGGTAGGGCGAAGTGTCCGCCTGCGCTTCTCGGGCGCTGCGCGGACGCGCGACACGCCCATCCGTTCAGGCAGTCTGCCCGCCATGGCCCGGGTCGTCATGACTGTCCGTCATGGTCGGGGCTCCCGCCGGCTGCGTGGGCACGGGGGCGTGGCCGGAAACCGCAATCCGCGCCCTCGCAGCACGCGCGGCACGCCGTGACCTCGCTTTCGGGACCGGCGTCAGGTAGACGTAGTCCACCGAAGGCCAGCGCGCTCGGAGCGCGTCGGTAGCGCGCATGATCGCTTGTTCCACGTCCGGCACAGTCAGCTCGTCGGCGAAGGTCACGTCGCCATCGACGATCAGGCTCGACGGCCCGACCACGACCGCGAACAGATCCGGAACCGCGATGATCCCCGTCTGCGCGGCGACGACGCGGTGCATCTCGCGCAAGACAGAAACCGGGACGCCGCGACCCAGGAGGAGCGCGCGGTTCGCCCTGAGCAGGATGATCGACGCGACCAGGAGGACCACTCCGATGAATGCGCTCGCTGCGGTGTCGGGCGCAACGCTTCCCGTCAGCTGGCTCGTGACCAATCCCGCTGCGGCTGCGATCGCCCCCACCACGGCGCAGGCTCCGCCGCCGACGACGGTCATCGCAGCCGGGTCCGTGCTCCGTTGCACCTGGGCGCGCAGCGAGATGCCTCGGCTGGCCGCCTCTTGGCGGACCGGCTTCAGTGCGACGAGCAGAGCAAATGTGTCGAGCGCTACGGTCGTGGCCAGGACGAGGTACGCGATACCGTAGTGGTCGACGGGCGAGGGGTGGAGCCCCGAATCGACCGCTCCCTCGAGCGAAAGTCCGGCGCCCCCGACGAAGATGCCCAAGGCTGCGAACAAGGACCAGAAGAACCGTTCCCGCCCGTAGCCAAGTGGATGGTTCTGGTCGGCCGGACGTGCGCTGCTGAGCACGCCGATCAACAGGAAGGCGACGACGGCAAGGTCGGCCGCGTTGGCTGCCGTCTGGGCCCGGAGCCCGACGGAACCTGTCACCCACGCCGCGCACCCAAGCGCGAGAGTCTCAGCCGCATTGACGCCGAGCGAGACGAATACGCTCCTGCGCGTCGTTCGATCAGCGGCGACTTCAGGGATGGTCACCTCTCGTTCTCATCCGACGCAGCGAACACGCCGGTCCGTTGCACTAGAGGGGCCGGCTCGTCAAGACGCCCGCGCGAGCCAGTGTGGACCGGACCGTCACGAGTGAACGGCGGGACAGTGACCCGTGGGCGTCGAGAGGTCGCCCGCGGCGAGCGCGGCCCGGTAGGCCTGGATCGTCGTGGCTGCGCCGTAGTGTCCGCGGATCTCGATGAGGAGGTTTCTCACGGTGCCCGGGGGCATGCCGGTGATCGCGGCGGTCAGCTCGTAGGTGCCCGTCTCCGCGAATGCGTCGAGGACGGCGAGCTGGCGCGTCGTCGGGTCGAGCGGTTGGATGACCACCGCGGCCCGAGCAGCCTCGCCGACGCTGGGTTGCTTTCGCATCGCCGGGCCACCCTAGCCGTGTCCCCACGGTCCGTCATGACGAACCTTCATAACCGAGCTCGTGAGGGCCGATCAGCGTCCGGAACGGTTGTAGAATCTCGGGAGAGTTTTCTCGCACCGCGGGAAGCGAGTCGATGGACGGCATCCTGAAATCCCACGTGGTCGAAGCTCGCCGGGCGCTCGTGCTCCACGACCGCCCCCTGGTGGTCGACCTCATCACCCTCACCCTCAACCACGGCGTCTTCGCCGTCCGG
>JBIOII010000051.1:0-12950 GCA_044449785.1 Candidatus Limnocylindrales bacterium | reverse complement strand
TCGAGCAGGACTCGCATTGGCATGGGCGAGCAGCCGGTAGCACGGGCGATGCTCTCCGCGTCACGATGTCCTGCGGCGACCGCCGGGATGACCTCGAGCTCGAGCGCCGTCCGGAATATGTGCACCTTGACGACGAGGAAGTTGTCGATTTCCTCGAGGATGCCAAGCGACGGGACGGTTTCGGTGGCCACAGGCTCAGTCACAGTGGCACCTCCATTCGGGCCAAATCGGCCGGCAAAGGGTTTCGCCAATGGCTCGGCGAGGTCCGGGCGGCCGGTGTGGGCGCGTGTCAGGACCTCCCCCGCTCCGAGGCATTCTCCCACCGGCGACAAGGGCTCAGCGCCCCTCGTGACGACACGATAACTGGACACGCTACGCTCGGGCTTCCACGAGGCGTGCTACTGCGCTTACACGTCTTGGCCTTCCAAGCTGAATGTCGCGGGTTCGAGACCCGTCTCCCGCTCCAAACCTTCCTAGATCTCCCTCACTTGATGCCGTATTGCGTGCAGAGGGAGGTACCGACAGCGGCGCAGAGGTCGGTCACGCTGACGAGCCCGTCCTTGATGACCGTGCTCTCCATGTTCGCGGCGTTGACCCATAAGGGAGTCAGCAGAACGGCGGGCTCGGCCGCAGCGGACGTGGGGTCGGTGGCCGTGCCGTTGATCAACGCGATGGGCGGCTCGTGGCCTGCGCGCAGGTAGGTCGCCACCACGACGGCCGCCTCGGCCTCGAGGTAGATCGGTTTGTAGACCGTGCCGCACTGCCAACCCTGGAGGATGTTCGCGAGGCCCTGGAGCGTCGCATCCTGGCCGGTGGTCGGGACGGTCCTGGGCGAGACGCCCCTGGCCTTCAGAACCTGGATGACCGCGTTGGCGAGGCCGTCGCTAGCCTCGACCGTGGCGTTGATCTCCGGGTGTGCGGCGAATGCCTCGCTGAAGATCGAGCTGGCCTTGTCGGGCATCCACGCGGGCGCGAACTCGTCGCCCACGAGCGTGTAACCGGCACCGCCTGTGGTGCCGGCAGGTAAAGTCGAGGCGTTGCCGAGGTCGGTGCCCCACAGGACGTTGTTGTAGCCGGCTGCGATCGAGATGGCGGTGGGGTCGGTGTCCTCGCCGCCGTCGAGCTCGAAGACCTTGGGGTTGGCGACCTTCCAATCGGCCACGCAGTCCATCAAGCCTTGGCCCATGAGCTTGCCAACCTGGACGTTGTCGAACCCGACGTAGTAGGTCGACGTTCCGGCGAAGATAGGACGGTCGTAGGCGATCAGCGAGACCCCGGCTGCCGCAGCCAGGGATTGGATCTGCCTTCCGGCCTGGACGTCGATCGGGTCCACGACCAGAACCTTCGCGCCGTCGTGGATGTCGGTCTGGGCGATCGAGATCTGACTACTGGAGTCCGGGGCGTTGTCGATCCGGAACTCGTTGTCGGCATATCCGGCGGTCTTGAAGGCCTGGGCCAGGTACGGCGGGTCATAGCTGGTGTACCGGGCCGACGTCGTCGCGTCGGGCAGGATCACTCCGACCATGCCACTGCCCGAACGGGTAACGGCGCCAACCTCCGGCTCGAGGCAGGACATTCCTAGATCCAGGACGACACCGGCGCTTGCATCTGACGGGCAACTCCCGCCCGTCGGAGCCGAAAGAATGCGCGCCGTGGGTTGCGCGGCTGACGGTCTCTCGGTCGGACCGCCCGGCCCCGACTGCCGGAACCCTCCTGCGATCACCAGCACTACCAGCACCACGACGAGGGCCAGGGGCGCGAGCGCAAACTGCACCCTGCTGCGGATATGGACGCGCCCACTGACCCGGCTCGAGGACGAGCTTGCGTGCCAGGCCGGCGGGTCGGGCACCAGCGCCTCGACGCCGGCGAGATGACGCCTGACTCCTTCGAGGATCTCGTGCTCGGAGGCCTGCTGTGCCTGCCGATCCGTCGTTTTGCCGTTCATCGCCACACCTCCGGATTTCGCCGCAGCGTCTCGCAGGCGCGCGACACTAGTGATCGGACGCCTGACGGCGACAGGCCGAGGATCTCGCCGATCGTTGGGTCGTCGAGATCACGCCGGTAACGGAGGATCAGGACCTCGCGTTGCCGCGGGGGCAACTGCCTGGCGAAGCTATCGAACCAGAGCCAGAAGTCCGAGCGGCTGGTCTCGTCCTCCACCCGCGGCTCCTGGTTCGGGGCAAGAAACGGAAGGGGCAACCAGGCGAGAACCCGCGCCCGGCGGCTCCGGTCGATGACGATTCGCCGAGCTATCTGCAGCAGCCACGGCAACGGCGACTGCGATTGCGGTCCGTGTCCTCGCCGCCAGGCCGAGTAGGCTCGACCGAAAGCCTCGGCCGTTACGTCCTCCGCGTCGTTCGTGGAGTGGAGCATGAGCAGGACGTAGCGATAGACAGCTCGATAGCGTTCGCGGTAGAGGTCGGCGAAGGCGTCCTCCACCTGCTCAACGCCTCCGCCCGAGGGACGCGCCCGATCGATCATCGTCTGCACCCCACTCTCAGATCCGAACGATCCCATATCCGAGATGACGAGCCAACAGCCGTGCTTGTCCCGCTACCCTTGGGCGAGCGAACTCAGCCAGGCGAACCATCTCTGGGTCCTCTGATTTGTGAGCTTGGGTCAACCGAGCAGGGGGCGAGCGCGACACGATAACTGGACGCCGTACGCTAGCCCTTCATCATTGGCAGGCTGCGCGTGCCCTTGGTCACTCCGGTGAGCTCGGTCACCCCGGCTTCCATAACCGCCCCGACCCAGGATGTTGCGCGGTCGGACGGATGAACCGCCACTCGCAGGGGAAGCACGTCCGCAGGGGCGACAGCCGCGCGAGGCGTGCGTGACGAACGGCTCTAGCGCCGTCCACGGGCCGATGGAATGCTCGGCGATGGTCGGACGGCGGATGGGACGCGCCCTCTGCGACCGAGTGCTGCCAGGGGGACCGGTCGAATGGTGCGTGCATCGGGTGGTTTGCGCGGTTTCCTGATTGTGGCAATCGCCGCGTGCGTCGGGTCGACGGCCGGTGCTCTTTCCCTCCCGTCCGGCATCCCCTCACCGGCGCGTGCCGCCGACGACGCGGCCACCGTGATCGCGAAGTATCAGCAGCAGATTCCGGAGCTCATGGCCGAGCAGAACGTCCCCGGCCTATCTGTCGCGCTCGTGGACGGCGACCGCGTGCTGTGGACGCAGGGGTTCGGTCATGTCGACGGCGACGGGTCGGCTCCGGTCACGACCGACACGATCTTCAGCGTCCAGTCGATGTCGAAGGCGTTCACGGCGACCGCGGTGATGCGCGCCGTCCAGGCCGGCCGTCTCGCCCTCGACGTGCCTATCACCACCTACCTGCCGGACTTCACCGTCCACAGTGCATTCGAGGAACACCCGGAGCGGAAGATCACCCTGCGCATGTTGTTGAGCCACACCGCCGGATTCACGCATGAGGCGCCGATCGGCAACAACAACACACTGGACCCCGGCGACTTTGACGCGCACGTTCGCAGCATCTCTGACACCTGGCTGCGCTTCCCGGTCGGGACCGGCTACGCGTACTCGAACCTCGGCATCGATCTGGCCGGCTACATCCTCGAGAGGACCTACGGACAGCCTTTCGCGGCCGTCATGCGGGACCTGCTCCTGAGGCCTATGGGCATGAACGGAAGCACGTTCGACCGGGCCGAGATACATGCGAGCACCAACCGCGCCGTTGGTCATTCTGAGCCCACGCCCGACGTGCCGGTCGATGTGCCGATGACGGCGGCCGGCGGGCTGTACACGAGCACGAACGATCTGGCTCGGTTCCTTCGCTTCCAGCTCAACGATGGGTCGATCGACGGCCAGACCATCCTCAGCCCGGCGCTGATCGAAGAGCAGCGAACCGTCCCAGCTCCGAACACCGGGTCCCGATACGGGTGTGCGCTCGGCGTCTGCCGTACGGGCTGGTATGCCGGCGACAATGCCGATCTGTTCAGCCACGGCGGTGGTGGCTTCGGCTTCATCGCCGACCTCTGGTGGCTGCCCCAGCTCCAGGTCGGGATCGCGATCCTGACCAACTCATCGGATGGCCATCTTCAGGGCGACCTTGCGCTCTCGATCCTGAGCGACCTCGTGCACCAGCCTGGGAGCGTCTACCAAGCGCGGCTGAACGCTTTGCCTGCGCTGTCGCCGGTCGTCGAGCAGAACGGCAACTTCTTCCCGCCGGTTGATCTGACGCAACGCATCGCCGGCGTGGCGATGAAGCCGTCCGGGGACGAGGCGGTCCGTTGGGCGGGCTATTCGGCTGAATACTCGGCCCCTGCTTGGGGCATCATCTCTCCGGTCGGCCCACCCGATCGCTTCTACGTCGAATCAGGCGCGCCCTACTTCGAGGCGAACGAGAGTGGGACACTCTACCGCTACCGACTGAGCGAGATCGAGCCGGGCCTCTTCCTTGCTTGGAACGGTGAGACGCTCGACCTCCGCGGGTCGCAGCCGACCTGGCGCAACTTCGAGCTCGTTCGGCTGGCCGGAGGCCCCGCACCTTGGCAGTGGGCCCTCCTCGCCTTTACTGCGCTGGTGGCGCTGTGGTGGCTGGGCGCGGCGATTGTGTCGAAGATCCGACGCCGCCGGCGCCTCGAAGGCGCCGGGGAACAGGCCGCGAGGCACCCAAGGTTGCGCTTGCTCACCGGCATCGCGGCGACGCTCACCGCGATGCTCGCGCTCGGAACGATCGCGCTGCTTGCCCTTCTGCCGAAGCTGGTCGACGCCGGCTTCCTCGGTTGGCTTGAGTTGCCGCTCGCCGAGCGGCTGGTGCTGCACCTGCCGCTGGCACTGGCCGTCGCGTCCGGTTGCCTCGCAGTCCTTACCGTTGTCGGTTTGGCCAGGGGCTGGCGGACGCCCCCGCTCCAATGGCGGCATGCGGCGCTTGTCGTAACGGGCATCGCGCTCACTTTGCAGCTGGCCGCGTGGAACTTGATCGGCTGGGGCTTGGCCTGAGAACCGAGTCACGCATCGGAGACTGGATTCATCGGAACGATGTGGGTCGGATGGCAGGGCCCGGTGGTCGCCGAACGCCGGAACGGTGACCCGCCCGTCATCGGCGATGAGCGACGGGCGAATCTGAGACGACCCGGGAAGGTTTGTGAAGGTCGGCCGGGCGGGTACTGGCCACCTCACACCCGGCCGTGGGCATTCTGGCCATGGAATCCTTATAAGACCCTGAATTCGGCCGCATTCGGCGAAGCTCGATGGTCGTGGCGGTCAGGTAAGGCAAGCCGCCCGACAACCCCGGGCGGCTTGCAGGTTGCGGGTCGCCGTTCAGATTAGGGCCGCGCACAGGTCAACAGCGCCGCCCTTGAACGAGCGACGCAGCGCTACCGGTTACCGGGCCGGAAGACGTAGCCCGTGACCGCCACGAAGGTGTCCATCTGCACGAGATCGGCCGTGAACCGCCAACCCCTGAGGGTGCCCGTGCCGTCGCAGGAGCCCCTGGCTGTCCAGGTGTAGCTCACGAACTTGCCGCTGAAGCGGCATTCCCAGCCGCCGTGGGGATAGGCGGTCGGCCGTTTGATGACCGTGCCCCAAATCTTGCCCCCTGTCTCAGACCGGGGCTGGACCGTGGGACTGGGACGGCGGACGCTGCATCCGCGAGTAGACGGCGGCGCTGATCAACAGCAGGAAGCCGAGGGCAATGAACGATAGAACCCGGTACGAGACGTCGAGTGCCGCGAGGTCGACGAGGAAGACCTTCGCGGTCGCAAGGCCGAGCAGTCCAAGGCCGAACAGGCGGATCGGCGGTCGGTGGACGGCAAGCCCTGCCGCGAACCCGGCGGCGCCGAGGATCGACCACAGGACGCTGAGCCCCACCTGGGCTCCCTTCTGGAGCTCTTCGAGTGGTCGCGTGCCGACCTGCAGCCGGAACTGGTCTACTACGGCGACCGAGAGCAAGTAGATCGCGGCGACGCCCGCAGCGATGAGCACCGGCCGACTCAGCTGATCCCGACGATGAAGCAGCCCGCCGGCTCCCAGCGAGATGGCGATAGCGACGAGCGCGACCGTGGCGTCCGTCAGGAGAGACCAGCCGAGCACGGTCGTCGTCTCCGAGACGATGAGCCGGTTGGGCGGCGCGACGATCGCCAGCGTCACGATGGCACCCAACGATGTGAGGGCGAGGGACGCTCCGCCGAGCACAAGGCGTGCCGCCGGGACAATCCTCAGCGCCAAGAACCCGACGAGCGCGAGAGCGGACCAGCCGGCCACGGCATACCCCGGCCGGACCTCGAACGGCAGCAGCCACGCGATGGGTAGTGCCGCCGCGACTGCGCTGAGCACCCTGGGCGTGACATCGCGCCAGATCCATCCGGAGATGAGCACCGTCCCGGCGAGGATCGAGAGGACAAACGTGCGTTGATCGAGGAAGGGGGTTCCGATTGGCTGAAGGTTGCCTGTCACGTACCGGCCGAAGGACTCGATGTCGGCAAGCCAGAGCGACCGGAGCAGCAGCAAGAACAGCGCCAGGACAGCCGCCGCGTATGGCAGACGCTCGGACGCGGCCTCGAGGAGTTGGCCTGCCCTGAAGACAGGCCCGCGCTCCGCCGGTAGGGGTTCAACGAGCGCGACCCGGCGGACGATGAAAAGCGAGGCCAATACCAGGATGCTCCACGGCACCGCAACCAGCGATACGTCGACCTCGAAGGTCACCGTGAAAGCGAGAAGCGCGGCGCCGATGCCCGTCATGGCAAGCCGGATCCACCGCGCACCCATCACCCAGCTCACCGCGGCGAGCCCGGCGAGGGCGGCTGCGAGCGAGAGGCCCTCTTGTCCGGCGTAAGGGATACTCGTGAGGACCGGGTGGCCGAAACGGACGCGCTCGGCGAGCTGACCGATCGGGAAGTCGACCACGACCAGGTGGGTCAGGACGGCGAGCCCGGTGAGCGCGCCGACGGCTCGGACGGCCGGACGCAAGCGCCGCGTAAGGGCCGCCCCGTCGAACGCGGGGCCGACGCGCGGCTCGATGATCAGCGCCTCAACGGCAAATCCGCCAGTCGCGAGGGCCGCCCAGGCCGCGACGAGCGACGGTCCGGACAGTTCGAACGGGAAGACGTACAGGGCGATGAGCCCGCCGAGGGCGGTGAGCCCGACCCGTGTTGACGCAATCGGCACGAGCAGCCCGGTGACCACGATCGCCGTGAGGAAGACCGCAAATGCGAGACCCGGGAGGCCGACAAATGGGATGGCGTAGGGTGTCCCCGCGTAGATCGAGCCGGCCGGATACTCGAAGGAGGCCAGGTGGGCGATTGAGCCGACGCCTGCGAGGATGGCCGCCGCCAGGAACGACGGGCGCACGAGCCCGCTCAACATCGACACGGTTTCGGTGACGGGCGCGCCGATCAGTGGTGGCAGGCCGAGCGCCCGTATGCGGTTCTCGTGGAAGTCGGGCTCCATCCGCGGCATAACGACGCGGGCGTACACGACCATGCCGGCGGCGGCGAGGGTGGCCCAGGCCGCGACCAGCGCCGGCCCAGACAGTTCGAACGGGAAGACGTACAGAGCGACGAGCCCGCCTGCCACCACAAGCCCGGCGCGAACCCAGGCGATCGGGACGAGGAGAGTCGCGACGGCCAGCGCCGCGATCATGAACGCGAACGTCATACCCTCGGGACCAACGAACGGCACCGGCTGGGAGAATCCGGTGACGAGATCGGACGGCGGGTACTCGATCGAGACGAGATGGCCGACGGCCAGGATGGCGAGGAGGACCGACACGGCGGCGCTATATGGATGCCGGCGGATGACCGCCACCCACGCGAGCGCTACCGCCTCGGCGGCCCAGGCGATCGGCACTGGCGGACCACCGAATTGGATCGGCACGGCCATTGTCAGGGCTGCTACGCCCGTCGCAGCGACGAGAAGGCCGAACGGGTGGCGGTCGCCGTTGCGAACGAAGAACGCCAGCCCAAGGGCGAGATACGCGCCGGCCAGGAGCACAAGGAACGTCCCGCGCCATTCCGTGTAGGTGCCGCTCAGGACGGTGAAGCCCGCCCAGAGCGTGACAGCCGCATCCGCGAGCAGAAGCGTGACGGTGGCGGTCCGCAGGCGGTCCGTGGAGTGGCGGATCTCCTCGCCAGCGGCGGCTACGAGGTTCACGAGCCAGAAACCCTCGATCGCGATCAGCCCTTCTTCCAGCGGCGGAGCGCCGGTAATGTAGAAGGCGAATTGCGGCGCGGCCAGCACGAATGCGAGTGGAGGCAGCCAGGACCAGGTCCGGAACAGCGCCACACAGGTCGTCCCCACGAGGGCCGCTGCGACGAACAGGAGGGTGACGAGGCTCGGGCTCGCGCCCAGGACCGGCGGCGAGGCCAGGACGGCGATGAGGCCGAAGGCGGCGACGATCTCCGAGTCGTGGCGGATGGCCGTGCCGGCCGCCGCGACGGCTGCGACGAATATCCCCAGGAGGGCCCACTCGACCGGGATCAGGTTGTAAAGGCGCGTCGCGGCGAACAGCGCAAGCGAGATGGTCGCCAGCCCGACCGCGACGAGGACATGCCCGACGATGCCGCGGAGCCGCGTGAACGAGAGCTCGCCAAACAGCAGCAGGCAGGCGCCGACGGCGAGTCCCGTGTCGACGCGCAGCTGTTCGGAGATCCAGCCGCTGCTGAAGGCGAGGCTCAGGAAGAAGACCGCGCCCAGAAGGAGCGCCGCGCCACCGACCACGGCGAGAATCCGGCCCTCGAGCCACGCTTCGAGCGCAGTCCGCGACCAACTCTCACCTGCCGCGGGCGGAGTGAAACCGAGCTTGAGAAGCACTTGATGAACCAGCCCGTCCGCCGGCCGCACCTCCTCCGGCGAAACCGTCGCACGGCGACTCTCCGCGGCGGGCCTCGACGCAGGCCGAGCAATCGTCGCGGCGGGCGCGGGGAGTGGCGAAGCTTCTCGGAGCGGGGCAAGCCCACCCACCGCGGCTGCGCCCAAGGGCGAGGGCCCGGCGACGGGGTGGCCGACGTTCACCCATCCTCGCCTGCCGGCCTCGGTCTCTATCAGCGCCCATCCGCCCGACCGCGACTCGACCGCGACCCTCAGGTCCTCGGGGAGAGTGGCGATCGGTGGCAGGAGGGAATCCGGCAGCTCCCGGACATCCATGCCTCCGCCCGGGATGCGATGGGTAGGAGTCCAGCCGCCTCGCGGTTCGGCGCCCTCCACAACCGCCGCAGCCGCGGCAGGCACGGGCGCGGAAGCGGCCTCAAGTGGAGCTGCCGCCGGTCGGCGGGCCTCCTGTTCGGGGGCGCGGACCTTCCCGAGCTCCGCGACCAGCCACGCGACGGTGCCCTTGATTTCTGCGAGGCTCTCCCGCAGCTCACGGAGCTCGCCCTCAACGCGGTCCTGGCGCTTGGACACCCCGTCCACGACCGCCCAGACGATGATCGCGACGCCGATAATCAGGACGAGTTCCATGTCCGTGACCTCCCCCGACGGATGCCTCGGCACCCGGTTTTGTCGATGCCTCGGCGCGATCGAGGCGTCCCGTTACCTCGCCCCTGCGCCCTACCCACTTCCGATCGGTGTACTCATCAACAGGCCCGGCATCAAGCGAGTCCGGGACACCTAAGACGTCATGCCGCCGACAGGCCGACTCGGGTCTGGTGAGTGGGTGGGCCTGGTGCTGCCGCCCGCTCCCTCTCGACGGGTATTCCGTCGCGATACAAACGCAAGCAAGCGGCAGCGCCAAGGCACCCTCAAAGGCTCAGTGGGCGCGGAGCGCCTTCACGATGGATTGCGCCAGCAGATCGCGCCCGGCAGGCGATGGGTGGCTGTCACATACAAGAGGGGAGGTGGTGACGACGATGCGGAGCCCCGCCGCACACGTGTCCCCGCCAAAGGCGCTGGAGGCCGAGGCAAACGCGCCGAACCCGTCGGCAACGATCCCGCCCCAGGCCACAGTACGAGCTGCCACCACCTGATTGACCTGCGAGATGACCCCCGTCGAGACGGGGTCGCTGTAGTTGAGCGAGTAGTACGTCACCGCGACGAGTTTGTGGTGGTAGCCGTCCAGGTGGCGGATGTGTCCGTAGATGGTGTCGAGGTTGGCCGAGAGCGTCGCCAGCACGCCGGGCAGGCCCGCGAGAATGCAGTTGACGTTGGCCTCGCCGCCGCACGCGTTCACCAGCACGTAGAGGTCGTTGGAACCGATGTCGATGCTGACCACGCGCGTCTTGGGATGCGACCGGAGGAATCCGTCGGCAAACTTGAGCTGCGTGGTGCTGTAGTTCACATGCAGCGAGAAGTTGGCGCGGTAGAACCCGCAGCCGTTGTCGCTGCCCGCGAGAGAGATCATGTGGCTGCTCGTCTCGCCAGGGCAGGAAGCGTTCGAGAGGTGATCCTTGAGCGCCGCAGCCGCCTTGTTCGGGTATCCGATGAAGTTGGCGGCGTTACTCGGGTCGGCCAGCGGGCTGTAGCCGAAGGCGACCGAGTCCCCGAGGGCCAGATATTCCGCCGGCCTGTTGGAGGCGGCCATGGCTGTAGCGGGATTGGCAACTACGGTTACGGCAACGCCACCAACTAGCGTCAGCGTTGCCAGCGCGGAGAAGATTCGTCGCACCAAAGACCTCCCGGGACGCCTCGCACGGGTCGGTCTCGCCAGTGGCTTGCGCGGTCCAAGCGGCCAGGATGTGCGGGCCGCGTGTCTAAGCCCCCCGTCCGTGGCTCGGATCTTCCCACCCGTATTGATGGTCCAGGGTCAGCTGGATGAACTTCCCAGGGTCGGCGTTCCGACACGGATGTCCGCGCTCGTGGCCTCGTGGCGTCAGGCGGTTCTCGTCCCGGCCGTGTCGAACGCCATCGCCCTCTGGAGCGCGGCGGCCCGCAGGTCGCCGGGAATCTCGACCGGACCGCCCAGAACCATCGCGTTGATCGCCGCCTGGGCCGCCTCCTCGACGACCCCGCCGATGAGAATGGCTAGCTCCGGCGTGCGGTGAAAGACGAGCACGCCGTGGTTGGCGAGCAGTACTGCCGGGACGCCCGCTCGCGCCGCTCGGCGGATGTTGGAGACCGACGCCTCGGATCCTCTCGGACCGTAGGAGGCGACGGGGACGCCGTCGGCCAGCCCGAACATCGCGAGAGCCTCGATCCAGCAGCCGATCGAACGGTTGGCGACCGCAAACGCGGTCGCGTGGGGCGAATGCGTGTGCAGGACACAGCCGACGTCGGGACGGTCCTGGTACATCGCCGTGTGCATCGCCACGACGGCGCCCTGGATCGGAGGCAGCTCACCCTCCAGGAGTGTCCCGTCAAGGCTCACCCGAGCCACGCCTTCCGGCCCGAACCCCCGGAGCGACGGGGCCGACGTGAAGTACATCTCCTCCGCGCCGGGAACCCGCAGGCTGACGTTGCCGTGCCCGTTTGCTGAGATGGCCCCGCCCGCGACCACCCTGGCCGCGGCAGCCACCACTTCGTCGACGAGGCTCTTGTCCATCGAGGTGCCTCCGTTTGTGTTAGGGGCTGCTTCCGTGCCGGATTGCAGCCGTCCAGCGGCTGGTCTGAGTACCCTTGGGCTCAGGCCCGTGAGGCGAAGGCAGTCCCGCGCCCGCCGCGATCCGACTACTTCTCGATGTAGGCGGTGAGCGGAGGGATCACGCCGTGCCTCTCCATTGCGGCCGCAAGTTCGGGCGGCGGCGAGCCCAAGGCCGATGCCTGAAGGCAGGGACGCCGACCCAATGCGAGGACGCCGAGCGTAGGGTCCTGAGGCCTCCGGTCATACGCACGTCCCAGTCCGTGGTGTGACGAAGGCGGCCGGTTGCGCGGGCCGCACCTGGGGCGGTTCCGGCGGCATGAACCGAGCGCCGAACCTTGCTTGGCGGCTTCTCAGCCGGCCGGTATCGCAACCCCAATCTCGCGGCAAAACGGTCAAGATCGCGACACGATATCGTGGATCTCACCGATCCGACCGGCACCCGGGTAGAGCTTCCCGCCGTATCGGCGCCGGCCTGGGTGTTGCGAACTGTCACCGCTTCTTCATCTACGAGTAGCCGAGGCGATCGATAAGTACGAAAGTACCTGAGTCAGCCATAGGAGGTCGAGTCGCGCTGTCCGACGAAATCGCGCGCGCTCGCATCAGCAGGCGGTTGGCACTACTCCGTAGAGCCCCACACAAACTATCCTGGTTGCGTAACGAGTCGGACCCTGCGCCGCCAGCCAAGTGAGGATGATCCGCCGTGGGTCAGGCAAACCGATGACCGAGTTCCAGGGAACCCCAGCGCTCATCCAGTACGCGTGCGAGAGGTGTAAGACGCGCCTCGTGCTGCCGCCGTCGCGTCGGAGGCTCGGTCTTGCGGGGAAGCTCCGAGCTTTTTCGATGGGGGCCGGACGCACCATCCGCCTCCACGAGGGCTTCTGGGCCGGCTACGACCTGGCCCGCCGGCAGCTCATTGCCAGGATGGACGACCAAGCCTACCAGTCGTTCGTCCAGAGCTTCCACTTCTGCCACGACTGTCGGCAGTTTGTCTGCGACGAGTGCTGGAGCAGCGCGTATCGCAGATGCCTAACGTGCGTCGCCAAGGCGATGCCGGGTGCGGTCAGGCCTCTACCCCCATTCGTGCCGATCGGTCCCGAGATCCCGCGCTCGGTGGTTGTCGCTGCGTTGTCGCCACGCGGCCGACTTCGCCGCGACTTCACCACGTTGGCTCTGGCCCTTGGAGTCGTGATCCTGACCATCGAAGGCGGCCTCTTGCTGGCTACTGCTTCGAGCGGGCCAATCGCTTCTCCGCTGTTGGCCTATGGACCGACCTCGTCCGGCCCGGCTCCGGCCCCCCTGCCGCATCAAGTCAAGACTTCCACCCCGGTCCCGTTCGCCAGTGCCGGTGAAAGCCCGTCGGCCGGTTCGAGCGCGGGCCTGATCGAAGTTGCTGGAGCAACGATGACGGCCGCCTCCGGGCCGACGAGGGCACCTAACTCGACCTCGCCTGTGACCCCGGGGGCTACTCCGACCC
>JBIOII010000050.1:0-12987 GCA_044449785.1 Candidatus Limnocylindrales bacterium | reverse complement strand
GGCCACGCGAACGAGGAGAAGTGGACAGCCGGCGTGCCATTCGGGATGAACTTCGTGCTCGCGTCGGAGCGCCCCGGCGCCGAAGTGGTGAGGACGATCCAGGGGCCGTCGCGGCTGATGATGACCTGCTCGGAGCCGGCCCCCGAGGCGTTACCGCAACCGACGAGCGCGATTGTCGCCAGGACACAAAGGCTGGCGAGGAACCATCGACGCATAGTCCCCCTCTCGACTCTCGGCGGCCGTGGCGGCTAACCGCCTCACCGGCACCACCGATTCTGACACCTCAGTCTAGCTCGACACTCGGTCGCCGGGCCTTCAGCCTGTTGCCGACCGAGCGGCCTCCCCTGCCTGATCCGCCAGGCGAGCGCCATCAGGCTGAGTGTTTGTACGCGCAACGACTAACGCGTATGGTCGGGGAGGTTCTACTAGTTCGGCTCGGGGGCGGCCCGAGCAGGGCGACAGCGTCCGAGTGGCCGACCTCGAGAGGAGGCTACGGTGCACTCGGTCGATCTCGCATTCCTGCTGATCCGCGTCGCAGTGGGTATCACATTCGCGGCTCACGGCGCGCAGAAAGCCTTCGGCTGGTGGGGCGGGCCGGGGCTGGCCAAATGGCGCGGCGCGGTCGCCGGCATGGGCTTCCGCCCGGTCGAGTTGTTCGTCGGCGCATCGATTCTGGCTGAGCTGGTCGGCGGCCTGATGCTGGCCACCGGCATCCTTACGCCGGTCGCGGCCGCTCTCCTCGTCGCTCAGTCGGTCGTGATCATCTTCAAGGTCCACTGGAGCAAGGGCTTCTTCTCCGGCAAGGGCGGCTTCGAGTTCCCGTTCGTTCTGGGGATGGGCGCAATTGCGATCGGCATCGCGGGTCCGGGCCAGGTGAGCCTCGACCAGCTGATCAAGCTCGAGCCGGGCGCAACCATTCGTGGAGCGCTGCTCGTGATCGGAGTCCTCGGCGGTCTCGCCTCGCTGGCCGTTCCGCGGCTGATGGCCGAACGAACAGCGCCGGGCCCGATGAACTCGACTGGGCACCACGCCTGATGCCATCGAGCGTCCGCCAGAGCACCCATTTGGTCACTCTGGGCCGTTCCATCGATCCTGTGGGCACGGACGAACACGAGCCCGGAAGACCGATGACAATTGCGAAAACCCGACCACAGGACGCGAAATGGCGGAGGAGCGGCGTATGGCGAAGCCTGGACTGCATCCACCGACGGGATCCGACCCGGGCGGCACGCGCACTCGGTATCGGGAGGAAACCCACGACGTCCTGGCGCGAATCGACCAGCTGCTGGCCCGGGTCCTCGGCCTGCCGCCGACGCGCCGTTCTCTGGCCGTGCTGGCCGTGTACAACGAGGCGGGCGGCAGCCTTCTGGCCGAGGGCCTGGCATACAGCGCACTCTTCGCCGGGCTCACAGGCCTGCTATTCGCGGTCGGCGTCCTCGGTTACCTCGTCCCGGCGCCGTCGGACCGGCAGCGGCTCGTCGATGGCTTCACCGGCCAGCTGGCCCCCCTCGCGCCTGTCGCCCAGGATGCGCTGGCAAATGTCGCGGCCCATGCCGGCGCCTTCTCGATCGTGGGTCTGGCAGGGGCGGCCTGGGCCGCGAGCCACTTCTACGGAGCGCTCGACCAGGCGATCGCTCGGGTCTTCTCCTGCGCACCGGCACGCGGAGCGTTCGACCGAATCCTGCGCGGCTTCGTCTCCATTCTGCTCCTGGTCGGCGGGCTTCTCTCGGGCATCGCCATCTCCGGTGTCCAGGCTCTGCTGGCGAGCCGGATAGACGTGGGCCGAGCCGGCGACGCGGCACGGACCCTGTCCCAGCTGGCTTCCCCTTTGGTTACCGCAGTTGTCGTGGTGATCGCCGTCGGCGTGGTCTATCGGGTCGTTCCAAATACCCCGGTTCCGCTGGCGGTCCTGCGTGTTCCGGCCCTCGTGGCCGGGATGGTGTTGACGGGTCTGACCGAGTTGCTCGTGTACATCACGCCATTCCTGACCGGTGCCCTCTCCGTCTTCGGCGGCGTTGCCGCGGTCTTCGCCGGGCTCGCTTGGCTGCATCTGGCGTTCCAGGTCCTGCTGGTGGGCGCCTCCTGGACCCGCGTACGACTCAACGAAACCGGAGCGCCGGGCCAACAGCCCGACTGCTTGGATTGACTCCACTTTGCCTTTACGCCCGTGGGGGCGAATCTCGAGCCGGACCTACTTGCGCAGGTACGCCAGGACCGCCAGAACGCGGCGGTGGTCGTCGGCGGCGGGCGCCAGCTCGAGTTTGGAGAAGATGCTGGCGATGTGGGCTTCGACCGTCTTGGCCGTCACGAAGAGGCGGTCGCAGATGGCTTGATTTGAGCGGCCCTCCGCCATCAGCGCGAGGACCTCGCGCTCGCGATCCGTCAGCTCGTCGAGAGGACCGCGGGCGCGGCGCCGGTTGACCAGCAGGGCCACGACCTCCGGGTCGATCACCGAGCCGCCGCGCGCCACCCGCCGGACGGCGTCGGCGAAGTCGGCGACGTCCGCGATTCGATCCTTCAGCAGATAGCCGACCCCGCCGGCGCCCTCGGTCACAAGCCGCAGCGCGAATTCGGTCTCGACATATTGCGATAGGACCAGGACGCCGACGTTGCCGCCGTGCTCGAGTCGAATGGCGTCGGCGGCCACCAGACCCTCCTGGGTGTGAGTCGGCGGCATGCGGATGTCGACGACGGCGAGATCGGGCCGGGTCTCGCGGACCAGCTCGATGAGCGCCTCGGCGGTCCCGCACTGGCCGGCGATCTCGAAGCCCGCTTCGGCGAGAAGCCGCGCCAGGCCTTCTCTCAGCAGAACCGAGTCGTCGGCCAGGACGACGCGGATGGGTCGCCCGGCGGCGGCGTTCATTCGGAGTCCCGGATGGGCAGCGTCGCGCGCACGGTTGTGCCGGCGCCCGCGGGGCTCATCGTCTCCAGCGTTCCCCCGACAGCCTCGACCCGATCCCGCAGCCCGCGCAGCCCCGAGCCGCGCCCCGGATCGGCGCCGCCGCAGCCGTCGTCGCGGATCTCCACGACCAGTGTGCCGTCCTGGGTCCGCAGCGCGACCCGCGCGGCGCCCGCGGCGGCGTGCTTGACGACGTTTGTCAGGGCTTCGGAAACGACGAAATAGGCAGCCGCCTCGACCGGCTCCGGGAGCGGGTGCTCGACCGCGAATTCGATGTCGGTCGGCACCGCGGCTCGATCGACCAGCGAGCGGACGGCCGGCTCCAGCCCGGCCTGCGTCAGGATCGCGGGATGGATGCCTCGAGCCAGCTCGCGAAGCTCGGCCAGCGCCGAACGAACCTCGTCGGAGGCCTGGGCAAGGGTGGCTTCCAGCTCGGGATCGGCCGCGGGCCCGAGCTGCCCGCGCGCCCGACCGATGGCGAGCGACAACGCCACCAGCCGCTGCTGGGCGCCGTCGTGGATATCCCGCTCGATGCGCCGGCGTTCGGCGTCCGTGGCTTCGACGATGCGGGCCCGCGAGGCGCGGACCTCGGCCAGTTGCGCCCGGACCTCCGCCTGAAGTCGATCGTTTTCCACGGTCAAACGGACCGCCGTCGCTACCGAGGCCACGAGGCCCGGATCCTCGAGCAGCGCCGGATCGTGGAGGATGGCTGCCAGGGGCGTCCCGTCGCGTTCCAGCAGCGTGATGGCCCGACTGCCGGCCACCGCTTCGAGCGAGGCCACCGGCGCCAGCGACGCGTCCACGAACGCGGCCAACTCGGCCGACCACAGCACCACCTCGAGAGTGGGGTCGCCCAACGCCGTCGCGAGCGCCCGCCGCAGCTCGGCCGGATCGGGCGTCTCGCCCAGCTCCACCACCAGGTCAGCGATGGCCGAGCGGGCCATTCGGACGCGCAGCAGGCCGGCCAGGATCCCAAGCGGGACGGCACCGTAGCTCAGGGTGTGGACCAGCTGGACGGCGTCCATCGCCTGCCCGGTCACACCCGCGCTCGAGGCGACGCCCTGTACGACCGAGGTCGCCACGAATAGGAGCGCGCCGGCGAGGACCGGCGCGATCGAGAGGCGCGCCGGGCCGCTGAGACGCCACCAGCGGCGCGCCAGCCAGAACCCGAAGACCAGCAGGAACGCGAGCCCGAAGACGGAGTACGCCACGGCGAAGGCGTCGCGAGCGCCCTGCGACGCGTCCACGAAGAACGGGTTGGGTTGTGCCCAGCCCGGTATCGACTTGACGGGATCGAAGAGCACGACCTGCTGAGCCCGATAGACGGCGCAGGTGAAGACCACGGCTGCAATCGCCGCCGGCGCCCGACCGTCGAGCTTGCCGCTTGGAAACGAGATCGGGATCGCGGCGCCGGAACCCGCGGCCAGGAGGAACATCGCCCCGGAGGCGAGAGTGATCAGCGGCGACGCCGACCCGACGATGAAGCCGAGTGGCGCGCTCATCCCCGAGACCATCAGCCACGTGCCGATCGGGTTACCCGGTCGGCGAGAACGGGCGATCAGCCCGGCTCCAACCGAGACCAGGCATGAGACCGACAGCGCGACCCGGCCCGACATGCCCAGGTCCAGCCACCAGCCGTCGACCGCGAGCGGGATGGCCGTGGCAATGGCCGTCAGGACGAGGATCCCGGGCAGAAAGAGGCGGCGCGGGTCGATCGTCACGGCCGCTCCACGCGCGGCAGTGGCTGGCCGGCGGGGCGGCGCTCACCGGGGCGCAGTCGCCCGCGGCCGACGAGTTCCGCCAGCGCGCGGCCAGTCAGCTCATCTTTGGCGATGAAGCCGGCGGCGGGGCTGGCGGCGATGAGCGGTCCATACGAGGTCGCGTCGCGGCTCGACGTGAGGACGACGACCGGAGGCGCGTTCGTCTCGGCCAGCTGCCGCGCCACCTCGAAACCGCCGATGTCCGGAAGCCCGATGTCGAGCAGGACGATGTCGGGCCGCAGGGAGCCGGTCAGGCCGATCGCGGCTCGACCGTCCGCGGCCTCACCTGCGACCACGTAACCCGCAGCCTCGAGCAGCGCTCGGGCCTGGAGACGGAACGAGGGATGGTCGTCGACGATCAAGACCGTACTCACGGGGCAATCGTGGCATCGCGCAAGCGTCAACACCATAGGGCTAACCCTGACGCGCCGGGGCCCGAATACGCGGGCCTGCCCGGACGGAAGGAGCCGGGCCTGCCCCGATGGCTCGGCCGCCGGCTCGGTCGATCGTTCGGCCTGCCAAACCGCTGCAAGGACACGACCGATGCGAATGCTTCGAAACCTCTCCCGCCGCAGGCTCCGGACGGCGCTGACGATCCTGGGGATCGCGATAGGTGTCTGGGCTCTGGTCGTCTTCGGCTCCATGGCCAACCGGATCAACGACATGGTCGGGAACGGCAGCTCGTTCTACCAGAGCGGCGCGATAACCGTCTGGGGTGGCGGCGGCGACATCCCGAAGGAGAACCCGATCGACATCTCGATCGCCGATCGAATCTCCGCGCTGGACGGCGTTGACGTCGTGGTCCCGGGCGTGGGCATGAACCTCTCCGACGACTCCTCGACCGGGATGTCGATGGGTCTGCCGCCCATGATCACCGGCGACGTCGCCGGCTCGGACCACGGGCGCATGACGATGGTCCTGACCGCTGCGTCGGGTCGTCTCCTGACTGCCGCGGACGAAGGCTCGAACGTGACCGTCCTCGGTTGCGTACTGGCGCGCCAGTACGGCAAGTCGGTCGGCGACGCGATCACGCTGCGGGGCGAGTCGTTCCGGATCGTCGGCATCCTGGCGCCAACGCTCACTCAGCCCGACAACTCGGCCATGGTGCCGCTGGCGGCCTCGCAGCGCCTGTACCTCGCGACGCTGCCGTCGCTGGTCAAGGAGAACCTGACCGCCTCGCAGGTCGTGACCGGCTTCACCGTCTACCCGAAGCGGGGCGAGGACCCCATAACCGTCGCCAACGAGATCCGGGCGCTCGACCCCGAGCTGGGCACGATGACCTCGGGCGACTTCAGCCGATTAGCCGGTTCGTACGCCTCGATGCTCAACTCCGTCCTGATCGGGATCGGCCTGATCAGCCTGATCGTCGGCGGCCTGTCGGTCGTGAACACGATGGCCATGGCAATCGCGGAGCGAACGCGGGAGATCGGCATCAAGCGGGCCATCGGCGCCAGCCGTGCTCGGATCGTGCGCGAGATCGTGTCCGAGTCGGCCCTCATCGGGTTCATCGGCGGGTCCATCGGCCTGGCGCTGGGAGCGCTCGTCGTGACCCTCGCCAATGAGGCCGGACGCTCGTCGGACACGATCCTGTTCGAGCTGACCGCGGGAACCGCCGTCAGCTCCCTGGCCTTCTCCACCGTCCTCGGCGCGCTGGCTGGTTTCGTGCCCGCGCTCCACGCCGCGCGGCTCGATCCCGTGGCCGCCCTTCGCTACGAATGACCGGCCCAACCCACATTCAGCTGGAGACCGAACGATGACTGCCAACACCAATCCCCTGCCCCAGACCCCGTTGCTGGAGGGGCGCAACCTCCGCAAGACCTACCGGCTGGGGCGCCGCAACACGCTCGAGGCGCTGCGCGGCGTCGACGTCCGGGTCGGGGCCGGCGAGATGGTTGCGATCATGGGTCCCTCGGGATCCGGTAAGAGCACGCTGATGCACATCCTGGGCCTGCTCCACTCCCCGGACCTCGACTCGGGCCGTGGCCCGAGTTCGCACGGACCGCGCCCGGAGCTGACATTCGGCGGCCGCGACATGGTGTCGCTCGGCGACGGCGAGCGGACGCGCATCCGAGCCCGCGAGATGGGCTTCGTGTTCCAGGATTTCAACCTGGTCCCGACGCTCACCGCCCTCGAGAACGTCATGCTGGCCTGCGAGTATTCGGGCTCGGGTGGCGCCGGAGCGCGGGCGGCTGCGCTCGAAGCCCTGGCGCTGGTGGGTTTATCTGAGCGAGCGGGTCATCGACCGACCGAGCTCTCCGGCGGCGAACAGCAGCGCGTCGCGATCGCCCGGGCGCTGGTCAACCGGCCCTCGCTGGTGCTGGCGGACGAACCGACGGGCAACCTGGACTCCGCTCGATCTGACGAGATCCTGGCGCTGCTCCGACAGCTCAACCGCGATCACGGCCAGACGTTCATCCTGGTTACTCACGACGCCGAAGTCGGCGAGGCCTGCGACCGGGTCGTGCGGATGCGAGACGGCCGGGTCACCGGCGGGGCGAGGTGAGTCAGATGAGAGTCGCGGTCATCTACGGCAGCCGGTTGGGTTCCACGCGAGGCATCGCCGAGCACATTGCCACCCGGCTCGGCGCCGCCGGCCTGGACGTCGACGTCGCGGCGGCAGAGCGGCTGGGGGAGCTGCCCGCGGCCGAGGCTTACGTCATCGGCAGCGGTGTCTACGGCCAGCACTGGATGAAGCAGGCGGCCGAGCTGGTGAAGCGGAGCAAGGCTGCGCTTTCGGCTCGCCCGGTCTGGCTCTTTAGCGTCGGTCCCGTCGGGCAATGGGCGAAGTCGACCGATCCGATCGAGCCGAAGGAGATAGCCGGCTTCCGGCGGTCGATCCGGCCGGTCGACCATCGGGTCTTCGCCGGCGCGCTCGATCGCGGCACGCTCGACGGCAGCGATCTGAGCGCCGTCGAACGCTTCGTCAGCCGGCGATTCATGGCCGAGGGCGACTGGCGCGATTGGACCGCCATCGACACCTGGGCCGACGGCATCGCCCGTCGACTGCGCCTAGGCTGAGGCACTGAGGTCGGGCAGCGGCCAGCCGACCGTGGCGGCAGGCGGCAGAATCAAGGCCGCGCCATTGGTGCTGCCCTCACCGCTCTCGCCGGCGGCGAACCCGACGCGCCGCGCCCCTCAGATCGTGTCTGGAGACGCTTCCTCCCCGCCGGATTGATGCTCGCCGACCTCGTCCTCGGCCAGGAGCCGATACAGGTCTCGACGAGCCTGGATGAGGATCCGGCTGGCCTCGGCGAATGCCGCCGGAGTACCGACCTGATGGACCTGCATCGCCGCCCGGGCGACCTGCATGGCGAGCCGGCCGATGTCCCTGCCGGTCTGGTCGCCTGTCTCCCACGGCGCCCCGGCTGGCTTCGCCTTGGTCGCGGCGTCGCGGCCCTGCTCCGTCAACGTGAACACTCGTCGGCCCTCTTGCTCCTCACCACGCACCAGCCCCTCGTCTTCGAGCTGCTGCAGCGTCGGATACACCGAGCCCGCGCTGGGGCGCCAGGCCCCGCCGCTGCGCTCTCCGAGCTCCTGCATGATCTGGTAGCCGTGCATGGGACCATCCGCCAGGACGGTCAGGATGGCGCTCCGAACGTCGCCGCGACGGACCGCCGGGCCGCCGCCGGGCATGCCGCTCCAGCCGAACGGGAACCGCCGCCCCAGTCTGTGACCGACCCGCCACTCGCCTGTGCCCGGGCCGTGACCACGGGCCGGACCGGCTCCGCCGGGCCCGCCCTCGAATTCGCGACCACGGTGCCGCTCACGCCCGAACCGACCGTGATCGCCAGTATTGCTGAACATCTGTCTTACCTCTTGTGCCGCCGATCCGTTGTGTCGGCGTGGCATCACGATATATCGTGATCACTCACGATGTCAAGGGCAGGCTTGGCGGGGCATTGGACGGCGGCCGGCACTTGCCGTTTGGACTCGCGCAGTTCCGGTCAGGGTGTCGGGCACCACGAGCAGCGCCAGACCGACCATTGCCTCCACCCGCTCGTGCTGCGCGATGACTCCGCGACCGCTATCTCCGGCTCTGCTTGAGCGGCGGCCAGCGTGAGAGGAAGCTGTAGACGGAGACGATGGACTCCGGCTCCTGACCCCACAGGCGCTTGCGAGCCTTGTGGGTGGGAAAGACGGTGAACCCCGAGCTCGTGCGCAACGCGAACACCCTTCGGCCGCCGATCGTCGCCCAGCCCCATATGCCGCCGTGGTTGTGGATCAGCGTCTCGCCGAAGTACGCACCCAGTTCCAGGATCAGGCGGCGCCTGAGCTCGTCGGTCTCGTCGTCCGTAAGACCGCCCGGCAGCATCCCCCACAATTCGAGGCCGAAGTCCTCAGCGGGACCCAGCGTCGCATCGGAGTACGTGAGAAAGATGTGTGCGTCGCGCGCTCGCCGGACATACCGGCCGGCGCGAATCGCCATCTCGCGAGAAGCCGTGTAGTCCAGCTTGAAGGGGACAACTCCTCCCGACGGCTCCTGCCCCACTTCAGTCCTGCCCGCGGCTGCCAAAAGCCTTCCTCCACTGCCACCGGACAGGGTATGTCACCGAGAGTCCCTCGGCGAATTCAAGATCGGTGGCGTGCATCCGGCGGCCCTGCGTCGGACGTTCCGGGCGCATCACGTGACCTGGAATGTTTGGGAGACAGACGCTGTCGAGCCGCCCAACGAGCAGCTCACGGTCGCGGTAGACGCCCCGGGCTTTGTCGTCGTCCCAACCTTCCACGTCCAGGAGACACTGCCGGAGGCATCGGCCACCGGATGTGGCTGGAGCCCGGCGGCGGTCGAGACCGTGCCCGACGCGTAGGTCACGCTGGCGCTGCATGTCGCTCCGGGCGAAGTGAGCGCAACCATCGTCGCGTTGGTCCCGTGGCCGACCGACGCCGGCAGGCTCGTGATGCTGACGGAGAGCGACCCGACCGGCCCGGCCGTGGCCCCGGGTGTGGCCGTCGGCCCCGCGATCAGCCCCGCGGTCGGCCCCCCGACCGAGATCGCAATCCCGTAATACGCGTGGACCCAGTGGTCGCCGATCTCGGACTGGGCCAGGGCCAGCGTGATGCTGCCGGCGCAGACCTCGCTCTTGAGCCTGGTCTCGAAGCCATCCTTGACGTGCGCTCCGGTGGGCCGTCCGTCGGCGAGGCTGGCCGTGTAGGGCTCGGGCCAGAGATTGCGCGGATCGGTCGGCGACCCGCCCAGTTCGAGCGAGATCAGGTGGTCTTCCTCGTAGTCGGCCGTCGAGTTGTCCGAGTAGCCGTACTGGCGGATCTGCTCGATCTTGAGACCGGTGGTGTAGTCGCTCGGCGGCCGGATGGTCGCCGTCCAGCCTGATACGCAGATGGTCGATCGAATGGTCGCCTGGGTCACGCTCGGGTTGAGCGCACCCGGCGTCAGAGCCGGATCGGGCTCACCGGGAAGCCGATCGGCGGCCGATACCGGCCCGGGCCTCGCGATGGCGATGCCGGTCGGACCGGGCGTGAACGAAAAGCCCGGAGCCGAGGTGGCGCCCGTCTCGTCGTCGCCGTCGGCCGGCGTCGCGCTCGGGGAGGAACCCTGTGACGCCGCGCTCGCGGGTGCGGAGGGCGCCGTGATCTCCGGTGACGGAGAACCCTGGTTGGCCGATGCGGCCGCGACCGTGCCCGATGGCGGCGTCGACTGATTCGGATTCCCGCTTGTCGACAGGCTGCAGGCGTTCGACAGCGCCCCCAGGATAGCCACGGCAACGATCGCCGTGCGGCCCGCGCCGCGTGCGGACGCGTACCGCCTGCGAACCAGCTCACATGCCCAACGTCCGACCGGCATAGTCGCCCACACCCCAGCCTCAGCGAAGACGCCCGGTCCAGTCTAGCCGCCCGAGTCGCCGTCGCAACGACGCGGAAGCAACGGGATCGGGATTGGCCGCTGAGCCGGCGATCAGGCGCTCGACCGCGGTGGGACGCCGGTCGCCTCGCGGTCCGGACATTCGAGCTTCTCGGGATCGAACGTCTCGGCCAGGAGTGCCGTCAGCTCGGCCGTGGACACGAGGATGATCGCGGTCAGGTAGTACCACAGCATCAGCACGATCACGCCCCCGAGCGCGCCGTACGTGGCATCGAATCGGCCGAGCCGGGCGACGTAGAACCCCAGGCCGAACGTGACGACGAGCCAGGCGACGGCGAAGACGACGGCTCCGAGAGCCGCCCAGCGCCATGGCGGTCGGACGCACGACGCGTAGCGCAGCAGGGCGGTCACGGCCAGCACGATGACCGCGAACGCAACCGGCCAGCGCAGGATCGACAGCGCCGCCCACGTCTTGGCGCCGACGCCTGCCTGGGCGGCCAGGTCGGACGTCACGAGCGTCCCGCCGACGACGACGACGACGGCTATGACGATTCCGAGCCCGCCAAGGACGGTGAGGATCATGGCCATGACGAAGCGGCGCACCAGCGGTCGGGACTCGGTAACGCCGTACGCGCGGTTCATAGCCTTCATCAGGGCGTTGATGCCGCCGGCGGCCGAGTACACCGTCACGAGCGCGCCCACCGAAAGCAGGGCCGGTTCCGTCCGGGCCAGCACGTGTTCGAGTTGCGTCCTGACGGGCCCGATCAGATCCGCCGGGATGTTGCGGCTCAAGCCCGAGACTATCCGAGCGGTCGGGTCGGCCACACCCAGCCAGTCGGCGGCGAAGGCGCCCAGCGCCGCAAGGAACAGCACGAACGGGAACGTCGCGAACATGAATCTGAACGCCAGCTCGGCCGCGAGGCCCGTGGTGTCGTGGCGCTGCAACTGTCGAACGTACAGCCGGGCCAGGGCGGTCAAGATCCACCTCGGGCGCGTATCTCGTGGCCAGGGTTCAGGAGGCGCGGTCGGCGCAGCGATCGGTCGATCGGGGCGCATCTCAGTCTAGGCTTCGGCGCGAGTGCGGCAATGGGCTGCAGCGCGGCGGCGATCGCCGCGGCTCGCCGCACCGCCACGTTCAGCCGGCCAGTGGCAGACCCATATGGCGGAGGTCGGCGCGCAGCTGAGCCGCGTCACGGAAGTGAATGGCGGCCATGCCGAGCAAGGAGGCGGCCTTGACGTTCAGATCCCAGTCGTCGATGAAGACCGCGTTCTCGGGCGCAAGGCCGAAGCGCGCGAGGAACTCGCGGAAGATCGCCGGATCGGGCTTGCCGACCCCGACCTCGCCCGAGATCAGGATGCCGTCCATCCCCTCGAGGAACGGATACCGCGGCCGCGTCACGCCGAAGGTTTCGGCCGACCAGTTGCTCAGGGCGTACGTCCGGAGGCCGGCGCGCTGCAGCTCCCCAAGTATCTCGACCGTGCCCTCGAACGCGTCGCCGAGCATCTCCCCCCAGCGAGCCTGCCACGCGGCAATCAACTCGGCCTGGTCCGGGTGGGCGGCAACGAGCTCGGCCACTCCCTCGGCGAAGGGGCGGCCGGCGTCCAGCCGGGAGTTCCACTCGCGAGTGCATACCTCTTCGAGGAACCGCTCCATCGCCGCCTCATCGGAGCCGAACAACTTGCGGTAGAGGTGGCGCGGGTCCCAGTCGATGAGAACGCCGCCCAAATCGAACACGACAGCAGTGATGCCAGACGCCATGAGACCTCACGGAACCGCCGGCGGGCGATGCCGTCCATTGACGTCATCGGGCTCGGGTGCGGTCGCCTGATCGTACCCGAGCGGGCGCCGGAGCGTGGCGAGCCGGCCGGCAACGAGCGGTCGGAGAGCGCAACTCGGTCTCGGAGCCGCCCGAGGAGCCGCCCACAGGCCGCCCGCAATCGCGCCGATAATGGGGCCATGTCACGCGAGGCCGATCCACCCATCGAGAGCTACCCGGGTGACAAGTTCGCGGCCGGCGAGGCCGGCGACCGAGCCGTCGCGGAGCCTATCGACCCGTTCGACGCGTTGGTAATTGCGGCCCTCGACTCGCTGCCCGACATCTTCCGCGATCGGCTCGGCAGCGTGGCGATCGTGGTCGAGGACGAGCCGGACGCCGACCAGCTCAGATCGGTCGGCGCGCCCGGGCTGCTCGGGTTGTACACGGGCGTGCCGCGCACCGCGTACGGCGCCGAGAACGCCGCGCTCGCCAGCAAGATCACGATCTTCCGCGGGCCGCACCTCCGCCTGTACCGCGATCCCGAGTCGCTGGAGCTCGGCGTGGCGAACACGGTGCGCCACGAGATTGCGCACCACTTCGGCATCTCGGACAACCGGCTGCACGAGCTCGCCCAGGAGCGGCGCCGGCGCTGACTCAGGCGCGTCCACCGAGCAAACGCTCGAGCCGCCGAGCATCATGTGACCCCAGGCCGAAGGGGACCGAGGGCTACATGCCACACGTAGTCGCGGCGGT
>JBIOII010000049.1:0-13108 GCA_044449785.1 Candidatus Limnocylindrales bacterium | reverse complement strand
TGGGGGGGCGGCGGGGCCGGATTCGCCCGCCAGGCTGGGGACGTCGGCCGCGGCGGCGCGGAGGGCGCGGGCCGCCTCATGCATGGACTGCCGGGCCGCCGGCACCGCCCGGCTTGCCTGCTCCGGATCACGGGCCTGGCCGAGCTGGCGGGCGGCCTGATCCATCGACTCGCGAGCCGCACCGAGCCGGCTTCCGCCGGCGGGCCGGCCTTCGCCGTCGGGCTCCCGCGCGGCCGCCGGCCCCGCTTCTCGCCGCTCAGCACGGAGGGCGGCGACGAAGTCTTCGGCATGCTGCGCCCCGCGCTCGACCAGGTCCGCGGATTGACGCTGGGCCTCCCGGGCGGCGTGCGTCTGACTTCGAGCCAGGTGCCCGGCCGCCTGATCCATGGCCTGCGGGGCAAGGACCGCGAGATGCTGGGCGGCCACCTGCGCCGGGGCCTGGGCCCGATCGCTCAAGGGGCGGACTCGCTCGCGCAGGCCGGCGAGCTCGCGGCCGAGTGCAATCGCCTCGCGGCGGATCGCCTGCTGCGGCTCCACCCGCTGCCCCAGGATCGCCTGCAGCCGTTCGCGGATTCGCCGCTCGCGACGGGCGAGGTCGTTGGCCGCGACGACGTGCCCCGGGGCCAGGCTCAGCTCGGGGTCGGGCGTGACGGGCGGCTTCGCTGCCGGCTGGGCACGGACCTGGGCGGGCGGAGCGGGCCCGGCGGCAAGCGCATCGAGAGCGGTGGCGGCGGCGGCACGGGCGTCGGCCAGAACGGCGGGGGACGGCCGGCCAGAGGCGGGGTGATCGTCGTCCAGCTCGACCGCGCGGTCGGCGAGTGCGAGCGCTTGGTCGACGCGGCCGGCGGCCGCGGCTTTCTTGCCCGCTTCGAGTGGCAGACGGGCGAGCTCGCCGGCAATGGCCCGCTGGCGCCCGGCGGCCTGGACAGGGTCGGCCTGGACTTCGGGGGCGTTCAGGGCGCGCTCGGCGCGGGCCAGCGCGGCGGCCCGGTCGCGCGGCGACTGGCGGTCCGCAAGCTGGTCGGCAAGGGCCTGCGCGGCCTCGACCGCCCCGTGCAGGGCGGCGCGGGTGTCCGCCTGCAAGAGGGCGCGGGCATCCGCGTTCGCCCGCGGGCCGGCCAGCGCGCGGGCGGCCCGCTCGACCTGGCGGACGGCCTCGGCCTGGGCCAGCAGCGCGTCCGGGGCGTTCAGGTTACGCAGCGCGCCGGCGAGCCTGAGCCCGCCGGCTGCCCGCTCGGCCCGGTCCCGCGCGAGCTCGTCCGGCTTGGCTGCGACGGCCTCTCGCTCGATCTGGCGCGCATCGTCGGCGAGCTCGGCCGCAAGGTCGTCGGCGGGTACGCGGCCATTTTGCTTCTGCTCGAGGCGGTCCATGGCTGCGTGCGCCTCGGCCTCGGCACCGGGCAGCACCGTGCGGGCCCATTCGCGCTTCGCCGGGTCGCGCAGGTCCCGGAGGACCCCGGCCAAGGCCCGCGCGCGGCGGGCGGCGCGGGCGCGCTGGGGCTCGACGCGAAGCTCGGCCTCCATCTCCTCGAGCGCGGTGACCGCGCGGCCCTGCTTGTCGGCCGTGCCGTGCAGCCGGCTGGCCAGTTCCAGGGCGGCGATGGCGGTGGTGGACGGTCGGTCGGGGCGCGGGTCGGTTTCGCGCAGGTGCTGGGCGATCTCGTTGGCAACCTCGTTCGAGATCCGCCGCGCTTCGTCAAACTTCTGACGGGCCGGCTCCTGGCGGCGCGTGGCGTCGTGCAGCTCGTTGGCCAGACGATCCAGCGCCTGCCGTGCCTCCTGCTTTCGGCCGTTGACCTCCTGGGCATTCTGGGAAGGAAGGACTTGGGCGGTGCGCGCCGTCTTCTGGACGGCGTCGAGGGCGGCGGCGTGCGGGAACCGGTTCCTGCCCTCCTTGCCCGCCGGGGGCTGGATGGTCTTCGTGAGGCTGGCAATCGCCTGCTCGCGCTGGGTGAGTGCCTTCATCCTGGCGGCGAACGCCGCCTTTTCCTCGGCATTCAACTTCTTGTCGCGGATCGAGCCGAGTGCTTCGTCGATGTCGCGGTTCAGGGCATCCTGGCGGCGGGCCAGCCGGCCGGCGAGTGCCTTGGGATCGGTCGGGACGTCCTCGAGATCGCGGGCCAGCCGGCGCAGCTCGTTCTCCGCGCCTTCGAGACGCTCGCGGGCTTGCTCCAGATCGCCGCGCTCGATCGGTTCGGCGGCCTGGCGGATCCCGTCGGCATTCAATCGCCCGCGGCCGTTCTCGGCGAGCGGCTGATCGACCTCGAGGGCAAGCCGTCGGGCGTCGTCCTCGAGGGCGCGCTGAGCGTCGGCCAGGTCCTTGAGCGCCCGGCCGTGCTTCGACAGGTCGGTCGCCCCGCGCGATTCCTCGCGTTGCCGCTGGGCGAGAGCGCGGGCCTCGCCGGCCAGGCGCTCCGCCGCTCGCGTCTGCGCGTCAAGGACGCTCGAGCGCAGCTCGGGCGCTGTCTTGAGCAAGGCGTCCAGATCGTTGCGGACAGCATTCTGCCGGGCCTGGAGCCGGTCGAGCAGGGCGCGGTCGCCGGTGGCTTCCGCACCCGCGGCGATCCGCTTTTGCCTCTCGGCCAGCTCACGGAGGCCCCGATGTCCGGTCTCACTCTGACCGAGCTCAACCAACTTGCGCTCCAGGTCATCCAGGCGCTCGTTGACGGCGCCCAGCCGGCCGGCGGCCTGCTCAAAGTCGGCGAGGCGCCGGGCTGGGTCGTCCTCGCGCCGGGCTTTTTCGAACATGGCGCGGACGGCTTCGGCCTCGACCTCGGCGATCTGTCGCGCGGAGCGGGCCAGCGGTCGAAGCCGCGGATCCTCGGCCAGATCGCGGGCGAGCAGCTCGAGCCGGTCTCCCTCCTCGCGAGCGGCGGCCTCACGCTCCTCCAGCGCGCGCTGCCGCGCCTCGTCCCAGACGCCGCTGCCGCGCCGGACGGAATCAGCGGCCTGCCGGAGCTGCTCGGTCTCGCGCCGATCCGCGGCGACGGCTTTCTTCACCGCGTCGAGCCTGGCGCGCGCCGCGCTGCGCCTGGCCAGGCTCCGCCGTGCCCGGATCGGTAGAGCCGTGTCCACGATCGACAGGCTCCCGACCGGCGACCAGACGACATTCGGCCCGCGCGGGGCAGGGCGGTTGTCCGCCACCCGGACACGGTACGAGAGCTGGTCGCCCGCCTTCAAGGCCAGGGGCTCGAGGGCCAGCGACGCCTCGCCGCGGGCCGAGCGCGAGCCCAGGCCCGGCAGCGAAACCGCGACGTGCCCTGCTGGCTCCGGCGCGTCCGGACTCGATCCGCGCCGCTCGATCGCGTAATGCAGCTCGACGGATGCCACCGCGATATCGTCGCGCGCCGCGATGCCTGCGACGAGCAGGTCGTCCGGGCTCGCCTCCTTCAGCCCGTCCATGCCCCGGACCGCCAGCACCGGAGCGGCATCAGGGCGGACGACCACCCGGCCCGGGTTCTGGGGGCGGCTGTCAATCTCGTTCTCGTCGCGGAGCGCCACGCTGTATGGCCCCGATGCCTCGGCCACGACCGTGACCGAGCCGCTCTTGCCGTCGCTCGCCACGCTGGCCGCGACTTTGCGTGTGCCCGCCGTTTTTCCGTGCTCCGCCGGCCAGTCGAGCTCGATCGAGCGGACCGGCCGGCTCGGAACGAGCTCGAGCGTCACACGGCTGCCTTCGAAGGCAACGATCCGGCCCGGATCGCGAGCGAGAGTGACGGGAAGCTTCGTATAAGCCGGCGGCTCGACCCGCGCCACGATCGATGCCACGGCCGGCGGCTCGACCGCGTTGATACGGTACCATCGGCTTCTCGCCGATCCGCTTTCGACACGGTACGAGATCGAGCGAGCCAGGCCCGGCAGCGTCACGGCGAATCCACGCGCGGATGAGGCCGAGGCCAGCTTCGTCCTCGATTCGGGATCGGGCGCGGCCGGCATCGCGACCCGGTGGCCGGCGGGTTCGCCGTCAGCCGACCATTCCAGCCAGGCGCCATCCGGTACCGTATCGGATCCGAGCCGCGCGCGGACAGAGGCCGTGACCGTGAGCTCGGCGCCGATCGCCATGACGCGGTCGCCGGGAGCAACGGAGAGGACGAGGCGGCCGACGCGGTCAAGCCCGGCCCAGGGCATCAGGAACCGCCGGCCGAGCGTGCCGTATGTCGTGGGCCAGATCCGCAAGGGCGCCGCGAGCAAGCCGAGCGCGAGCAATCCCCAGGCCAGCCGCAGCGCGGCCGGACGCCAGGAGCTCGCGCGCGCGGGCTCGACGGTCGAGGACTGCGCCGCCGCTCGCTCGGCCAGGGCCGCGATCAGGGCTGGCGACCCGTGGGCGTGGACATCACCGCCCGAGAGCGCCACCGCCCCCGTCAACTGCTCGCCTAGCTCCGGATGGCTTTGCTCGGCCAGGGCCGCCAGGTCGAACGCGACGAACCGCCGCACGATCGGCCGGAGCACCGAGACGATGATGACGAACGACCCGGCGGCCAGCCAGGCCCCCCAGATCGCCCAGCGAGCCGCTTGCGGCAATACCCATGTAAAATCGGCCGCCATGCCCAGCGCCGCCCCCGACGCCACCACCAGGGCCGTCGTCCCCAGCCCTCGCAAGAACGACGAAGCCCGGAGCCGGCGATCGAGCCGGCCCAGAGCCCGGCCGATCGGCCGGGGCAATGAGATCGACGCGGAACGGATCGGGATCGTCACCTGGCTCATCACGGTCATCCTCTCCAACCACGGGGGCAGTCCGTCATGTCACCCACCTGTGCTCCTAGCCTACGACCGAGCGGGCGATCTCGCAATTGCTCGTCAGCGATTGGAATGATCCCCTTTTCGCGTGCAAGCCGATCGCTCACGGCAATCCGAGCCGTTTCCGCGTCACCCACTCGACGGTGAGGATACCGAAAAAGAGGAGCAAGGCAGCGGGCTGGTCCCAAAGGGGTGACTCGACGGTGCGGGTGATCCGCGTGGTCCGCGCGTGCAGCAAGGGGGCAAGGTCGCCGGCCTCGTAGTCGAAGAGAACGCGGCCGCCGGTGGCGCTGGCGAGGCGGTCGAGAGGTTCGCGCGCGGCGGCCAGCTCGACGCGCTCGGATGTGTCGCGCGCGATGACGTCGACGGTCGCTTCTGGAACCTGCGGGTTGCGCGCGGGGTCGAGTCGGAGCGGTTCGGCGAGCTGCGGGACGTCGAGCCGGATCACGTACGAGCCGATCGGCAGGGACGGGGCAGTTCCCTCGAACGTCCGGGGCTGGCCTTGGGCGGGGCGAAGCGGCACGACGGCGACGGCTTCGCCGGTGGCGGCGCGGGTCGAGGGGCCTGCCTTGAAAAGGCGCGCGGCGATCAGGAGATCAGGGCCGGCGCCGGCGATGCCTTCGCTGATCCTCGCCTGAATACGGGCGCCGTCGCCCTCTGCGATGCGCGGCTTAACCGCGCCGAACCTCACGAACGGGTTGCCCGCCCCCAACTGGCGCGAGGCGGCCCAGCGCACAACCTGGCCCCAGAATCGGTGGTGAAAAGCGTCTCCGGCCCGGTACCGCCAGCGCCAGGTCCCGTCGGTGCCGACCAAGAGGACCTTGCCGAGCCCGTACGGCTGCGCGACGATCACGGCGGCCGATTCGTCGCGGGCAGCAGCGGCCAGCACGGCCGCCCCCGGCTTCGCCCGTCCGGCGACCACCCAGGGAAGCGATGGAAGGCCGGTCCAGATCATCCGGTTCTGCCCCGGGTCGGAGGCGAGCTGAAGCATCGGCCAGGCGATCGAATCGAGACCGGCGGCTGCCGGCAAGACGGCAACACCGGGCGGCAAGACCGGGTGCGCGGAGCCGGCCGAGCCGGGATCGACCGAGACGAGATGCGGTTCCAGGACCGGCAGGAGCTTGCGGGCGGTCTCCTGGCCGGCGAGCGCGGCCCAGTGCTTCGGACCAGGGTTGAGAATCAGCGTCCCTCCGCGCTCGGCGACGTAGGATTCGAGCCGCGTCCAAACCGACGGCGTGAGGTCGGCCGCATCGACGTCACCCACGATCACCGCGTCGAACGCACCGAGTGGGTCAGGCTTGTTTTCAGCGGGATCGGGCCGCGCTGGAATCGCCATCTCATACGTGTTCTTCAGCAGGCCACCGGCGGCCGGTTGATGGAAGACGACGGTCTTGAGCGCGACGCGGGAGTCGCGGGCCAGGGCATTACGAAGGTATCGGAACTCCCACCGCGCCTCGCCGTCCAAGAGCAGCACGCTCGCCTTATCGTCGACCACCTGGATCGAGACGGTGCGGCGGTCGTTGTCGGGCCGGACGTCGCCGTCGAGAGGTGAGAGCGCCACGGTGTAAGGCGCTGTCCCGACCTCGTTGACCGGGACCTGGAAGGTGACTACCGGGCGCATGCTCGAGCCGCCGGCCGGGGCCCGGACAGTCTGCCGCAGCGGCGAGCCGCCGGGCCGGTCGAGCGTGACGGCGACTTCACGGCCGGCGTATCCGTCGAGCTTGAGCGTCGCCGCGACGGTCGCGACGTCGCCGCGATAGACGCTCTCGGGCGCCTTGATGCCCGCGACCGCCGCGTCGCGCGGGGGCACGGTCGAGCCGATCAGGACGGGATACACCGGCACGCCCCGGGCCGCCAGCCGATCGACGGTCGGCAAGGGGTCGCCAGGCGCGTTCTGACGCCCGTCTGTCAAGAGCACGACGCCAAGCACTGGGGCCAGGCCGGCGCCCGACTTGAGCGCCTCCGCCAGGGCCGGCTGCCAGTCGGTCAGTTGGGTCGAGGGGTCGTCGGCACGCGCTGGATTCTTGAATGCCCGGGCGAGGGCGGGGAGGCTCGCCGCGGCCGTTTCGCGCGCGAACGTGACGGCCTCGATCGCATGGTCTCGGGCCAGCCTCGAGATCGGCGCATTGGGCTCGATCAGCAGCCGGGCAACCTCGTGGCGCGAGAGGCGCTCGACCGGCTCACTCGATTCGAGCCCGAGTGTCTTCGCCAGCCTGCGGCGCTCCTCGATCGTGCGCCCGGGGTCGGCCGTGGCCATGCTCTCCGAGACGTCGACGGCGACGATCACTCTCCCCCGCAGCGTCTCGCGAAAGGACCGCGCCGCGATCGGTTCGAACAGGGCCACTCCCAGGGCCGCGGCCGCCGCCAGCCGCAGCGAAAGCAGGAACAGCCCGGCCCGCCGCGAGATCAGCCGCCTCTCCTCGCGGTAGAGGACGATGATCAACACCAGCGCGGCCATCGAGGCGGCGATCCACACCCAGCCGAGCCGCGAACCCGCCAGCGTGAGCCGCCGGCCATCGAAAAGGTCGATCGTCATGAATCGTTTCAATCCGCACGGCGGTGCAGCTTTGCTCCTGAAATTTGCCCGACCGCCTCGCAAAGCGGCCGGCTCGGATTCGGCTCGGCCAGCAACTCCGCGATCGTCGTCCCGCCGAAGAGCGACTCGATCAGGGCAATTCCCTCGTCGAGGCGTTTGTGCAACGAGCAAAGCTGCTTCTGATGCGCGGCCAGTGCGAGCGGGCAGTGCTCGATCCGCTTCAGGGGATCAACCGCGTTGATCACGTCCAGCACGGTCAGCTCGTCGAGCGACCGGGCCAGCACGAAGCCGCCCCCCAGGCCGCGCTGGGAATCCACCATGCCGGCCCTGCTCAAGCTCTGGAGGACCTTCGAAAGATAGTCCTGAGGCACGCGCGTCTGCTCCGCGAGCGACCGGCTCGTCACCGGCCGGCCGGGGCTCGCGCCGAGGCAGACGACAGCCCGCAGCGCATACTCGGAGGTCAGTGAGATCACGGTTTCACCTCATAAGTTGGATATCTGGACCTTGACATCCAGTATAACGTTCTTGTACTTTTTGACAAGGTAACAGAAACCGGGCTGAATTGCCCAAGTGTTCCGACATTCCGAGGGAGAGACGATTTCGAGGAGGTCACGGGCGCGGGCCAGGATCGCAAACTCCACGTCGCGACGGTCGTGCCGGCCGTGACCAAGAAATGCGCCAAGTGCCACGGAGTGAACGAGGGCGACCTGCTCGGGTTCATCCGGTACGAGATCCCGGTCAAGTGATGCCGGCCGGCCCAAAGCGGAGGAACGGCCGCGGGGCAATTGGCCAGTTTCATGGCCTCGGCCAGAAGGGCAGGCGTCGTCTCCAGCACGAAATACGTCGCCACTTCAGCGCCGCTCGCGGATGATGGTCTCCGAGAGCGGTTCCCCCTTGATGGCAATAGGGAGGTCGTCCGCGTCGTCGTCGATATCCTCTTGCCCCCCCAGGCGGAAGGACGCGATCCGCAGCGTCTCGTCCGACACGGCGCGGGCCCGTTCAGTCTTTTCCGTCCAGCGGCTCGCTTTTTTCTCATTTTGGCTGTCAATCTTGGCGGCGTTCCGGGGGTACTGTATTAGGAGGGCTGACATGGCCGAAATTCCGCCGGACTCGGGAGAGACCCAGGACCTGCTGCAACGAGCCCACGCCGGGGAGCCCCGCGCGTTCGAGGAACTCTTTGCCGGTTACCGGGCCTACCTCCTGCAGTTCGTGGAGTTGCGGCTCGACCCGAAGCTCCGTTCGCGGGTGGACGCGTCCGACGTGGTGCAAGAAGCCGAGATGGAGGCGGCACGGCGCTTGAAGGGTTATGTGGAGGGGCCGCCCGTGCCGTTCCGCCTATGGCTCCGGCAGATCGCCCAGGACCGGCTCCTCAACCTGCGCCGCCGCCACGTGACGACGGCACGGCGGGCCGTCGGCCGCGAGCAGCCGCTTCCCGAGCGGTCTTCGCTCCTGCTTGCTCAGCGACTGTTCGCCGCGGGCTCGACGCCCAGTCAGGAGCTGAATCGCCGCGAGCTCGGCCGCCGGCTCCGCCAGGGCATGGCCCAGCTCTCCGAGAGCGACCGGGAGATCTTGCTCCTGCGAAACTTCGAAGGGCTCTCGAACCAGGAGGTCGGCCATCTGCTGGGGATTGAGCCGGGCACCGCCTGCCAGCGCCACGGCCGGGCCATGCTGCGGCTGCACAAGATCCTGTTCGCCGGCGGCCTGACGGAGTCGCAACTATGAAGGCCACCGCTGAGTCCACGGATTTGTCAGCGGAAGTGCTCATGGGGCAGGTCGTCGAGGAATTCATGGAGCGACTCGACCACGGCGAGCATCCGGACATCGAGAGCTATGTCCAGGACTATCCACAGCTCGCTGCCGTTCTTCGGCAGATGCTGCCAGCGCTCGAGCTGATCCGCATTTCCGGCGTGGACCTCGCCTCGGCAGCCGAGCCCCTGTCCTCTGACTTCGACCTGAGGATGCCGGTGGGTGACTATCGCATTCTTCGTCAAATAGGGCGGGGCGGCATGGGGGTCGTTTACGAGGCCCAGCAACTCTCGCTGGCGCGGCGGGTCGCCTTGAAGGTGCTGCCGTTTGCCGCGGCATTAGATGCCAAGCAGTTGCAGCGCTTCAAGAACGAAGCGCAGGCAGCCGCGTGCTTGCACCACACGAACATTGTGCCGGTCTACGCCGTGGGCTGCGAGCGCGGCGTTCACTTCTACGCCATGCAGTTCATCGAAGGACAATCGCTGGCCGAAGTGATCGCGGAGTTGCGCCAGGCCTTACATGGTCAAGGTGACCAACCGGCGAGTTCGGCACCCGCGATTCCCACCGGTCGCAATGACCCGACCGAGGATGTGGCCCCAGTGGCGGCCGCCAAAATCGCGACCACGGCAGTCACTAACTTCTCGACCGAGCATTCCATCAAGTCCCCGTCATTCTTTCGGAAGATGGCGAAACTTGGCGTGCAGGCGGCCGAGGGGCTGGACTATGCCCACGAGCTGGGCGTGATCCATCGGGACATCAAGCCGGCCAATTTGCTGGTGGACCTGCGCGGCAACCTGTGGATCACCGACTTCGGTCTTGCTCATTGCCAGAGTCAGGTCGCCTTGACCATGACCGGGGATCTGTTGGGCACACTCCGCTACATGAGTCCGGAACAGGCATTGGCCAACCGGCTCCTGATCGACCACCGTACCGATATCTACTCGCTTGGCGTCACGCTTTATGAACTGCTGACACTGGAACCGGTCTTCAACGGTCGCGACCGGCAGGAGTTGCTGCGGCAAATTGCCTTTGAGGAGCCGAAACCGCCGCGGAAACTGAACAAGACGATCCCGGCCGAACTGGAGACCATCGTCCTGATGGCGCTGGAGAAGAACCCGGTCGACCGCTACGGCACGGCGCAGGAGCTGGCCGACGACCTGGAACGATTCCTGAAAGACGAGCCGATCCAGGCCAAGCGCCCGACGCTGGTGCAGCGGGCGCGGAAGTGGGCGCGGCGGCATAAGGCGGTGGTGGGCGCGGCGGTCGTGGTTTTGGTCGTTGTGGCATTGGTGGTTACGGGTGAATGGTTGCGATTCATGCAGAAACGGGCCGCCACGGCGGAGCAAGTGAACCTGGCTCTGAAGGAGGCCACCGTGCTGCAAGAGCAACAGAAATGGGGTGAAGCCCTGGCCGCGGTCAAGCGAGCGGCGGCCGTGCTGGCTTACGGCAGCGGCGATGCGGAACTCCGCAAACGCACGCAGGAACTGGGAAAAGACCTAAAAATCGCCGTCCAGTTGGACGACCTCCGCATCCAGAAGACCCACTATGATGGTCCAAACGCGGGCTTCTACGTTGGTACGGCGCCGGCGGACATTTCCTACGCCATGGCGTTTGAAGCTTACGGCATCGAGGTGTTGGCTGACCCACCCCAGCGAGTGGCGGCCTCCATCAAGGCCCGCAGTATTTGCGAGCAATTGGTCGCCGCGCTGGACGATTGGATCTTGGTCCAATCGGATGCTGGGGTGCGCGAGCGGTTGCGGGCGATCGCGGAGCTGGCCGATCCCGACGAGTGGCGAAACCGCACGCGCAAGGCGGTTGTGGCGAACGATCGGCGTGGCCTGGAGGAGCTGGCGGCTCGGCCGGAGGTGGCCAGCTTCCCGCCGGCCACCGGCTATCTGCTGGGACAAGCCCTTACCAGTGCTGGGGCAGGGCCCAGGGCGGTCCAGGTACTCTCCGCGTTTCAGCAGCGGCATCCGCAAGACTTCTTGTTCAATTTTCAGCTCGGATGCCAATTACTTTGGGGGCCCGGAGTTCAACAACACCCTGACAACGCGGCCGGATACTTACGGGCGGCCCTGGTGGCTCGCCCGGATTTCCCGACGGTATATACGTACCTCGGTATTGCCCTGCCGGCCCCCGACCACCTCGACGAGGTCATCGCTCTCAATCGCAAGGCCATCGAGCTCGATCCGGCTTACTACACTGCCCATGTCAACTTGGGCATTGCCCTGGGCAAGCAGGGGAAGCATGGCGAGGCGGAGGCGGAGCACCGGCAGGCGCTACGCCTGCAGCCCGACTTCCAAGCCCACCTCAACCTGGGCGTCGCCCTGTTCGAGCAAAGGAAGTATGCCGAGGCGGAGGCGGAGTTCCGGGAGGTCTTGCGCCTGCGGCCCGACTTCCCCGAGGCCCACAACAACCTGGGCAACGCCCTGAAAAAGAAGGGGAAGCTGGTCGAGGCAGAGGCGGAGTTCCGGGAGGCGTTGCGCCTGCGGCCCGATCTCCCCGAGGCCCACAACAGCCTGGGCGCCGCCCTGTTCGAACAAAGGAAGTATGCCGAGGCCGAGGCGGAGCACCGGCAGGCACTGCGCCTGCGGCCCGACAACCCCGTGACCCACAGCAACCTGGGCGCCGCCCTAGCGGAGCAGGGGAAGCATCGCGAGGCCGAAGCGGAGTGCCGGGAGGCGCTGCGCCTTCGGCCCGACTACCCCACGGCCCACAACAACCTGGGCATCGCCCTGGGCGTCCAGCGGAAAAATGCCGAGGCGGCGGCGGAATACGCCGCGGCCTTCGCCGCCGAGCCGAAATGGGCCGAGGACCTGCGCAATGGTGATCGCTACAACGCCGCCTGTGTCGCGGCGCTGGCCGGCTGCGGTCAGGGCGAGAACGCCGCCAAGCTCGATGAGAAGGAGCGGGCCCGGTTGCGGCGGCAGGCCCTGGCCTGGCTGCGGGCTGACCTGGCGGCCTGGGGCCAACTCCTGGAGAAGGAGCCGGACAAGGCCCGCGCCGCTGTGCGGAAGACGTTGCGCCACTGGCAGCAGGACGCCGACTTCGCCGGGGTGCGCGGCGACGCCCTGGCCAAGCTGCCCGAGGCGGAACGCCAGCCGTGGCGGCAATTGTGGGCGGAAGTCGAGCGGACCTTGAGGAAAGCAAACGACAAAGACACCAAGAGCACAAAGAAGAAGCCCGCCAATTGATGGCTCTCTTTGTGTGAAACAGGCACGCAGCTAGTTTTCGCTCCCGTCAGACAGTGTGAGGGACGGCCAAGCCAGCGAGTGCTTGGCCGAGACGCCGATCGTGCGCGCGTCGGAGCGTCCAAACGCGAAGGCGGCTTTTGTCAGGATCGTAGATCACCTTGGATGAGGAACCTCGAAGATGCTGCTGCAACACTTGATTGGCGGGAAGAATTCTGGATCACGGGCGCGTCGATCGAGGAGGGCGCACCAACAGGCGAGACGCAGCCGGATCTTGGCATTCCGGCCGCGATGCGAGGTGATGGAAGATCGGACGCTCCTGGCAACCATGCTCTGGGCGATCCCCGTCAGCGGTGACTGGGATGTCGCCAGCAACTGGATCAACTCGGCCTCGTCGGACCACCACGTGCCGACGTCCGCCGATGATGCCGAGATCATCTTCCCCGGAATCACGGTCACCCACGCGTCATCGGTTTCGGATACCGCTCATAGCCTCACGAGCCACTCGACTGTCAAGATCTCCGGCGGTTCGCTGACCCTGGGTGCCAACTCCACGATCACAGATCTGAGCGTCAGCTCCGGCGCCACGCTCATTTTGAATTCCTTGACCTTGAGCGGTACGGGCACGTTGACCAATGCGGGAACGCTCGATTTGACCTCCGATACGATCAACGCGCCTTTGGTCAACCAGGGGACGATCCTGGTGCAGGCCTCTTCGACCATCGCCGGGTCCTTCAGCAACGCCGGCCGGGCCACCCTCCAGCTCCACGGCAACGGCTTAGGCGACGCCGCCCTGTACGTCACCAGCGGCCTGAGCAACGCCGGCACCATCGACCTGACCACCGTCTACGGCGGCTACGGCGAGGAGCTGACGGTCTCCGGTGGCGCCCTGGTCAAT
>JBIOII010000048.1:0-13715 GCA_044449785.1 Candidatus Limnocylindrales bacterium | reverse complement strand
TCCGGGTGGAACTGGCTGGCGACGAACCAGGGGTGGTCCTTGAGCTCGACGATCTCGACGAGACGGCCGTCGGGCGACTGGCCCGAGAGAACCATGCCGGCGGCTTCGAGGAGCGATCGGTAGCGGTTGTTGACCTCGAAGCGGTGGCGATGACGCTCGTAGATCAGCTCCGTCCCGTAGACTGCCGCGGCCTTCGAGCCGGGGGTGAGGCGGGCCGGGTAGAGGCCGAGGCGCATCGTGCCGCCCTTCTCCTCCATCGTCCGCTGGTCGGGCATGAAGTCGATCACCGGGTGCTCGGTGAACATGTCGAACTCGGTCGAGTTGGCGTCCTCAGTTCCCAGCACATCACGAGCGAATTCGATCACGGCGCACTGGAGACCCAGGCACAGACCCAGATACGGCAGCCGACGTTCGCGGGCGAACCTCGCGGCGAGGATCTTGCCTTCGATGCCGCGATGGCCGAAACCGCCTGGGACGACGACGGCCTGCGCCCCGCCGAGGAGTTCCTCGACCGAATCCTTGGTCAGAAGCTCCGAGTCGATCCAGCGGATCTTCACGTCGACCTCGTGCGCCCAGCCGGCATGCTTGAGCGACTCGGTCACCGAAAGGTAGGCGTCCGGCAGCTCGATGTACTTGCCGACTAGGGCGACGTCCAGGGAGGGCTTGGGGCGCTTGATGAGGTCCACCAGGTCGGTCCACGACTCGAGGTCTGGCGGTCCGGCCGACTCCTCGAGGCCGAGCTCGCGGACGAGTAGGGCGCCCAGGCCTGCCGCCTCGAACATGAGGGGCACTTCGTAGATCGTCGGCGCGGTCTCCGCGGGAATGACCGCCTCGCTTGCCACGTCAGTAAACAGGGCGATCTTGTCGCGGATCTCCTGGCTGACCGGATGGTCGGACCGGAGCACGATCACGTCGGGCTGGATGCCGATGCCGCGCAGCTCCTTGACGGAGTGCTGGGTCGGCTTGGTCTTGAGCTCGCCCGTGGCCGCGAGGGCCGGCAGCAGAGTGACGTGGACGTATATGACGTTGCGGCGGCCGACGTCTTTGCGCATCTGGCGGATCGCCTCGAGGAACGGCAGCGACTCGATGTCTCCGACCGTGCCGCCGACTTCGACGATCACCACGTCTGGGCGACCGTCGCGTGCCAGCTGCTGGATCCGCTCCTTGATCTCGTTGGTGATGTGCGGAATGACCTGGACCGTGCCGCCCAGGTAGTCGCCGCGGCGCTCTTTGCCGATCACGGCCTGGTAGATCCGGCCGGTCGTGACGTTGGAGAGCTGCGACAGGTTCTCGTCGATGAAGCGCTCGTAGTGGCCCAGGTCCAGGTCCGTCTCGGCGCCGTCATCGGTGACGAAGACCTCGCCGTGCTGGTACGGCGACATCGTCCCGGGGTCGACGTTGATGTACGGATCGAGCTTCAGGACGGAAACTGCGAGACCGCGGGCCTTGAGCAGGCGGCCGATCGAGGCGGCGGTGATTCCCTTCCCCAGAGAGGACGTGACCCCTCCGGTCACAAAGACATACTTCGCCATCGCGCGCATCTCCTCCGGGGGTTTTTCCAATTCTACGGATGAGGAGGGCATACCGCAAACCGGTCGCGTTCAGCGAGTCTCTTTGGGGGCGCCGCGCCGCGGCCTGAAGCGATGGCCGAGCTGCGGGCCGCGCGCTCGGCCTCGCCTATGAGCCTGTCACCGCCGGCCCGGCGGGTCTGTCCGGGCGGGACCCCACAGCTCCGGGCCGCAGATGAAGGGCTTGGGCAGATGGCGCGGTATCGCGTTGGCGTCCACTTGCCACGCGCCCGCGGTCGCGTCGAGCCACTCCCTCAGCTCGGCGAAGTCGTGCCATTCGGTGAACGGCCAATCTTCCTTGCGGCACACATCGACCAGGGCCCGCTTGGCGAAGATCACGTCGGAGTAGGCGGCGGCGTAGCGGTCGCTCTCGCCGTCCCCGACAAACGCCACGGTTCGGCCCGCCGCTTGATGAGCCAGTACGCGCTGCCGCTTGCAGGTCCCACAGACCAGGCAATCCGGGTGCCCAAACGGGAACTCCATCGACGCCATGTGGCCATCGAAGGTTGTCCTGGCGGTGATGACGGGTATCTCGGGAACGCCCATGCGGGCCAGTGCCGGCTCGATGTACGGACCGAAACTATCGCTGACGACTTCGATGGGGATCTCGAGCTCCAGGGCGCGGGCCACGAACGGACCGAACGTGGCGTCGTGCGGCTGAGCCTCGGCGATGGCCATGACTTCATCCGCGGTGCCGGGAAGCCGCCTGACCTGGCTCTCGAATAGCGTTCGAGAGCCAGCCTCGCCGGACTCGTACAGGGCGTTGTCCTGCGCGTACCGCTCGCTCATGAAGTGGTACACGATCATGTCGGTCACGTCGGGCAGGGCGATGGTGCCGTCGTAGTCGACAAGGATCGCAAGCGGCAGCTGGCCCGGTCGTAGCGTCGGAACGGGCGCCGGCGCGGGCGGAACGGCGTCGTCCGCAGCAAGTCCCCCCGGCGGCAGTGGCATGACGGAGAGGATACCCGCCCCGCCAGCGGGACGACGCCGGCCGCGCCGGCTTCTGGGCGCGACGGCCGGCCGGAGGGCCGAGCCGGGACACCAGGATGCCTGCGACGATGACCGCGCCACCGATCAGCTGGCCGACGACGATCGCCTCAGACAGGAAGATCGCGGCGAGAATCACGGCAAAGGCCGGCACCAGGGAAACCGTACAGCATCGTTCGAGTCGGTCCGAGCAGCTTGACTGCCTCGAACATGACCACGTTGGCGATGGCCGCCGGGACCAACGCGCTGTAGAGGAATAGGCCGACGGTGCCGGCCCCGACCCGCGAGATGTCGAATGTGACGGCCTGCCAGAGCGCTATAGGCAGCATTCCGAGGCAGCCCAGGCCGATCGCCCACGTGGCCGTCTTCAACGGGGAGTGGCGCCGCAGCACCGGTGTCCCGAAGGCGATGTAGCAAGCCCAGCACACGGTGGCGGCGAAGGTCAGCAGGTCACCGGCGGAGGCTCCGGTGAAACCGATGCCGTGCGTCGCCACGACCACTCCCACGGCCCCCGACAAGGCGATTGTCGCTCCGGCCAGCTTCGCCCGCGAGAGAGTGTCCGAGCCCACGGCCGCCGCGAAGGCGGCGCAGCCCCTTGGTCGTTTCGGCCGGTCACGCCCAAAAAAGGCGATCGCCCGGGTCTCGCGGCCCGGGCGACATTCCAAGCGCTGGTGTCGCGTTCAGGTCAGACGTTCTCCTGATCGAGTTCGAGCGACTCCTCGTCGCCTTCCTCGGTCAATTTCAGCCAGACAAACAGCCCGGCCAGCACCAGCAGCGGAATGACGACCAGCGCTGCGAGCACGATCAGCAGGAACGCCGCCAGGATCTTTATGAGCTTCATAGTCCTTCCTCCTACCCGCCTGCCGCCGCTCCCGGGGCTCAGGCGCCCGGCTAGGGCTTGGTCTTTTCGCCTCTTAAGTCCGGGGCCTGGGCGATCATCGCCTCGACCTCGTCCCGCGTGAACTCTGCGATGACATGCCGGCTGCCCGTCTGGGTCGCCATCAGGAGCCGCAGCACGAACGCGCCGTCTTGCTCGAAGAAGAAGATATCGCGCGGCTTCTGTTCGTCGACGTATCTGCCGACAACGCGGAACGCCTGCTCATAGTAGCCCGCCTGGCCCCAGGTGACCGCCCGGTGCGGATTGTCGCGCCGGGCGTGGCCCTCCTCCATGAACCGAGCGATGTCGTCGTCCAGGAACGTGAAGGTCTCTTTGCTCTGATGGCCAAGCTGCTCGGACCACGCTCCGGTCGAAGCGTTCTCGACTACCAGGCCCTGGACGATGAAACCGTCCGGCGCCTCGACGACCATGATCTCGCGCATGCCACGTTGGTCGAGGAAGGCTCCGATCGACCGCAAGACCTCCTCGAAGTTCTGGCGCGGGCTCCCGTCGTAGATCCGCATCTGGATTCCTCGCGCTCCGCCAACCTCTGGCCTGGACCGTCGGCCGGGCCACTGCCCGCAGACCCCGCCGACCTTGAGGTTCGAACGCGGCCTGTTGGGCGAGTGTACCAGCCGCTCACGCCCTCGCAAGATTGCGATACGACAACGGTCGACGGTCCAAAGGCAGCCGGATGGGTGGCCCGGAGGCACAGGGCCGTAGAATGACATCGTGATCGGGCCGGGAGCGCCGACCGAGATGAGGTCGCCGGCTTCACGCCCGCTCCGAGAACCGAGCCCAGGCCGGCTGCCGGGCTCCCTCCGGGACTTCGAGAGAGGACGAATGCGGCTCGGCAGGCGCGACCTGCATGGCCCCGCAACGCGGCATCTGCCGCTCAGACGGCGCTCGGTCCATGACGCCGGTTAGGAGAGCAGGAAACGGAATGACGGAAGTGGCCCGGGATCTCGACTGGCTGGCGATCGACACGATTCGCACGCTGTCCATCGACGCGGTGCAAAAGGCCAACTCCGGCCATCCGGGCGCGCCGATGGGCATGGCTTCGATGGCCTACACGCTGTGGACCCGTTTCCTGCGCCACGCCCCGACCGTGCCGGGCTGGCCGGACCGGGACCGCTTCGTCCTGTCGGCGGGTCACGCCAGCATGCTCCTCTACTCCCTGCTCTACCTGACCGGCTATGGGCTCACCCTGGAGGATCTCGAGTCCTTCCGGCAATGGGGCTCGCGGACTCCCGGTCATCCCGAGCACGGCATGACACCCGGCGTCGAAGCTACGACCGGACCGCTCGGCCAGGGCGTCGGCAACGCCGTCGGTATGGCGATCGCGGAGCGACGCCTGGCGGCGATGTTCAACCGACCCGGCCACGAGCTCATCGACCACTCCGTTTACGCCATGTGCTCCGACGGCGACCTCCAGGAGGGAGTCGCGTCCGAAGCGGCTTCCCTGGCCGGCCACCTCCGTCTGGGCAAACTGGTGATGCTGTACGACGACAACAGGATCCAGCTCGACGGCCCCACCAACATGGCTTTCTCGGAGAGCGTGCTCGACCGCTTCGACGCCTATGGTTGGGGTACGGCCGCAGTAGAGGACGGGAACGACATCCAGGCCATCGGCGCGGCCATCGCCGCTGCCAGGGCGGACGACCGCCCGAGCCTGATCGCTGTCAGGACGCACATCGGGTACGGCGCCCCGACAAAGCATGATTCGCAGAAGGCCCACGGGGCGCCGCTCGGCGAGGACGAGGTCCGCGGCGCAAAGCAGTTCTACGGCTGGGATCCGGACAAGCACTTCTTCGTCCCCGAGCCGGCGCTCGCCGTCTTTCGCGAGGCCGTTCCTGCCGGCGAGAAGCTGGTGGCGGAGTGGAACGAGCGGCTGGCCAGGTACGGCAGAGACTTCCCGACAGAAGCCGCGGAGCTGGACCGCCGTTGGAACCACCGCCTGCCGGACGGCTGGGCGAGCGGTCTCAAGACGTACCCGGTCGGCGAGGGCGTGCCGACCCGCAAGGCCAGCAGTGAGGCGATAAACGCGCTTGCGGTCAGCTTGCCCGAGCTCTTCGGCGGTTCGGCCGACCTCTCCGAATCGAACCTCACGGACGTGGCCGGCGGAGGCCTGTTCGAGTCGTCGGAGGCGGGCGGACGCAACCTCCGGTTCGGCGTCCGCGAGCACGCCATGGGCTCGATCGCCAACGGCATCGCGCTCTACGGCGGCTTCATCCCGTACGCGGCGACGTTCCTAACCTTCAGCGACTACATGCGCGGGGCGGTCCGGCTGGCGGCCTTGAGCTGTCTCGGAGTGATCTACGTCTGGACCCACGACTCGGTCGCGCTCGGAGAGGACGGGCCGACGCATCAGCCGGTGGAGCATGTGGCTGCGCTGCGGGCGATCCCCAACCTCCACGTCATACGGCCCGGCGACGCCAACGAAGCCGCGGCGGCATGGCGTTGCGCGATCGAGCGCCGGGACGGTCCCACCGCGCTGATCTTGACTCGTCAGAAGCTCACGACGATGGCCGGCACGGCCGAGAAGGCGGGTGAGGGTGTGGCTAGGGGTGGCTACGTCCTCCGCAACGCATCGGGCGACGAGGCCAAGCCGGACCTGATCGTCATCGCCACCGGCTCCGAGCTGGAGCTGGCAATCGGCGCGGCCGAGTCGCTGGAGCGGGACGGCATCCGGACTCGAGTCGTGAGCCTGCCCTGCTGGGAGCGCTTCGAGGCTCAGGATGCGGCGTACCGGGACTCGGTCCTGCCTCGGTCAGCTGTCAAGCGCGTCAGCGTCGAGGCGCTGACCCCATTCGGCTGGGAGCGCTACGCCGGCACGGAGGGGGCGATCATCGGCATCGACCATTTCGGGGCCTCGGCGCCCGGCGACGAGGTCATGCGGCACTTCGGCTTCACTGTCGATCGCGTCGCCGAGATCGGCCGGAAGGTGTTCCGGGACGGTTTCAGCGGGCGCGTTCCAACCGTCGAGCACGGCCCGGAAACCTGCTGAGAGGAGCGGAGATGCGGATCGCATTTGCGGCAGACCACGCCGGAGTCGAGCTCAAGGCCGAGTTGCTCGACCGGCTCCGCCCGCTGGGGCACGACCTGGTCGACCTCGGCGGGGACGGCTCGAACCCGGAGGACGACTACCCGGACTACGCGCGGGCGCTCGCCCTGGCCATCCTCGACGGCCGAGCCGACCGCGGAATTCTCGTGTGCGGCAGCGGCGTCGGTGCCTCGATCGCCGCATCCAAGATGCCCGGGATACGAGCCGGGCTCTGCCACGACACCTACTCCGCAGGCCAGGGCGTCGAGCACGACGACATGAACGTGCTGGCTCTCGGCGCCCGCGTGATCGGCGTCGAGACGGCCGTCTCCTGCGCCGAGAGCTTCCTCGCCGCGAAGTTCAGTGGCGCCGCTCGCCACGCTCGCCGAGTCGGCAAGATCAACGCCATCGAGAAGGAAGCCGCCCGCATGGAGCGGCCCGGATAGTCCACCGACCGGCGATCGTACCCACGCAGCCGGTCCCAGCAATGCTCCAGCCAAGCACGAGGCCCCAGAAATGACCGAACCGACAGCCGCCCGTTCCCTCGCTCTGAACCTCACGCTCGCAGACGTCAGGCTGGATGCCGCCCTGGCGGCTGCGCGCGACCGTGCCGTCACCGAGGATTGGGCCGAGCGGGCGATCGGCCGGCGTGACCCGTCGGTCTGGAGCAAGGAAGAGGTCGTTCAGCGCGCCGTCGCCACGCGCCTCGGCTGGCTCGAAGCGCCGTTCCACTTCGCCGACGAGGTGGCTGAGTTGACGGCCTTCGCGGGCGAGATACGCGAGGAAGGCTTCACCACCGCGGTTCTCGGTGGTATGGGGGGCAGCAGCCTGGCGCCCGCGCTTCTCACCCACGTCTTTGGCTCGTCGGCCGACGGCATCGCCGTTCGTGTCCTCGACTCCACCGACCCGGCCGCGGTGGGCGCGGCGCTCGACGACCTGGACCCGCTCGCGACCCTCTTCATCGTCGCCACCAAGTCGGGAACCACGGCCGAGTCCCTCTCGTTCCAGGCCTACCAGTGGGCTCGTATCACCGAAGCGCAGGAAGTCGCCCACGTCTGGCCCGCCGAGCCGGGCAACTTCATGGCCGCCATCACCGACCCGGACAAGAGCCTGCGGTCGATCCCTCACCACGACCGGCTGCGCGAAGTCTTCCTCAACCCCCCGGACGTGGGCGGCCGGTATGCGGCACTAACCTACGTCGGGCTGGTGCCGGGCGCCCTGCTCGGTGTCGCGCTCGATACCCTCCTCGAGAAGGCCCGGGCGATGGTCGAGGCCTGCACGGTATCGGACCCGGCCGCCAATCCGGGCCTGGCCCTGGGTCTGGCCATGGGCGTCTTTGCGCGCGAGGGCCGAGACAAGCTGACCTTCGTCATCGACCGCGAGCTCGCCGCCTTTGGGCCATGGGTAGAACAGCTGATCGCCGAGTCGACCGGCAAGCACGGCGTCGGCGTGGTGCCGGTGGACGGGGAACCGCTCGGGGCCGTCTCCGCCTACGGCAATGACCGGGTCTTCGTCCGGATGGCGCTCGCGGGCTCGGCCGGACCGGATCCGTCCATCGGCGCCAACGTCGATGCTCGCCTCGCCGAACTGGCCGCCGCAGGTCATCCCGTCATCCACATCGACGTTGGCTCCACGATCGAGCTGGGCGCCGAGTTCGTTCGCTGGGAGGTCGCCACCGCCTTCGCCGGCGCCGTCCTCGGCATCGACCCGTTCGACCAGCCGAACGTCGAGGAGGCCAAGACCAACACCCGGGCCGTCCTGGCCGGTTTCGAGTCGGGCGGTGGCATTTCGGGGGAGGCGGCAGCCTCGGTCGGGGTCGCCGACGAGGTGGCTCTCGGCGCCGCGATCAAGGCGCACCTCAGCGCTCTCGTCCCCAACGGCTACGCGTCGATCCAGGCGTATATCGCCCAGACGCCCGCCCGCGACGCGGCCCTGGCCGCGATCCGGACGCAGCTCCGCGACGCGACCCACCGGGCCACGACCGTCGGGTACGGGCCGCGCTTCCTCCATTCCACCGGGCAGCTCCACAAGGGCGGGGCCCCGATCGGCTGGTTCCTGCAGCTTGTGGCCGAGCACCCCGAAGAGCGCGAAATCCCGGGCCAGGCGTACACCTTCGGCCAGCTGATCGACGCCCAGGCGATCGGCGACGCCCGAACGATCGAAGACCACAAGCTCCCGATCCTCCGGGTGAACCTCGGACGAGACGCCGACGCCGGTCTTGCCGCGCTCGGGCGGGCTCTCGCCGCGGCCCTCAGGGAGGCATGACTCACATGGACCTCGGCTTCGTGGGACTAGGCCGGATGGGCGCCAACATGGTCCGGCGGCTGCTCCTCGACAAGCACCGGATCGTCGCCTACAACCGGACCGCGGAGAAGACTCGCGAGATCGTGGCCGAGGGAGCCGAAGGCGCGTTCTCGCTCCGGGAGCTCGTCGGGAAGCTCGAGAGGCCGCGTGCCGTGTGGATCATGGTTCCGTCCGGCGACGCAACGGAGTCGATGATCGACGAGCTGGTGAAGATCCTGCAGCCGGGCGATACGATCGTCGACGGCGGCAACAGCAACTTCCACGACACCGTCCGCCGCCACGACAAGGTCGCCGCGACCGGAGTGAACTTCATCGATGCCGGAACGTCGGGTGGAATCTGGGGCCTCAAGATCGGGTACTGCCTGATGGTCGGCGGCGAGCCCGAGCCCGTGAAGCGCCTGGAGCCGATATTCCGTTCGCTGGCTCCGGCGGACGGCTACCTCCACGCCGGGGGCCCGGGTGCCGGGCACTACGTGAAGATGGTCCACAACGGCATCGAGTACGGCCTGATGCAGTCGTACGCCGAGGGCTTCGAGATCCTCCACGCCTCGGACTACAAGCTCGATTTGGCGGCCGTCTCGGACCTCTGGATGCACGGATCGGTGGTGCGGTCGTGGCTTCTCGAGCTCGCCGCGTCTGCCTTCGCGCAGGACCAGGACCTGACCCACGTCAAAGGCTGGGTGGCCGACTCCGGGGAGGGGCGCTGGACCGTCCACGAGGCCATCGACCGGGACGTGCCCGCGCCGGTCATCACCCTCAGCCTGCTCAACCGGTTCCGGTCGCGCCAGGAGGACAGCTACCAGGCCAAGGTGCTGGCTGCGCTCCGCAACGAGTCCGGCGGCCACGCCGTGAAGACGGAGTAGCCATGGACGCCGGCGGCCAGAGCCCGGTCCCGACCCGCGGAGCGATCGCCCGATGAGCCCCGCGCGAGCGCCGAGCCCGCCACCTCCGGCCCGAACCGCGCTCCAGCTGCGCGAGGCGGCCGCCGCCGCTCGCCGGCGGGGCCGGCCCGAGGCAGACGTCAACCCGCTTCGCCAGGGCCTCCGACTGGAGCGAGTGCCGGATCCATGCGCCTTCGTCCTCTTCGGCGCAACCGGCGACCTGTCCCACCGCAAGGTCATGCCGGCCATCTACCAGCTCTGGCGGACCAACCTGCTTCCCGCCGAGTTCAGCCTGGTGGCCGTCGCCCGTCGGCCGTATTCCGACGAGGCCTTCGCGACGGAGGTTCGGGCCTCGCTCGAGAAGTACTCCCGCGTTCAGCCGATCGACGAAGCCTCCTGGTCCGAGCTGGCCAAGCGCATCACCTACCAGCAGCTCGACTTCTCGGACGATGCCGGCTTCGACCGGCTCGGCGCGGCGCTCGACGAGCTCGACGCGAAGTGCGGCACTGCCGGCAACCGGCTCTTCTACCTCGCCACCCAGCCTTCGCAGGTCACCGAAATCGTGCGCCAGATGGGCCGGGTCGGGCTCGACCATGAGGTTCGAGGCGCGGGCTGGCGGCGCCTGATCGTCGAGAAGCCCTTTGGACGGGACTTTGAGTCGGCGCGCCACCTCAACCACGAGGTGAACAAGGTCTTCCGCGAGTCGCAGGTCTATCGCATCGACCATTACCTGGGCAAGGAGACGGTCCGCAACCTACTCGTCTTCCGGTTCGGCAACGGCATCTTCGAGCCGGTCTGGAATCGGGGCTATGTGGACCACGTCCAGATCACGGTGGCCGAGTCGATCGGCGTCGAAACCCGCGGCGCCTTCTACGAGGAGACCGGCGCCAGCCGCGACATTCTCCAGAACCACCTGCTGCAGCTGATGACGCTCGTCGCCATGGAGCCGCCTTCCTCGTTCCAGGCCGATGCGCTGCGCGACCAGAAGCTCCAGGTCCTGCGGGCCATCGCGGCTCCGGATCCCGAGCATGTCCGGCGGAACGTGGTGCGAGGCCAGTACGGCCTCGGCTGGGTCCAGGGTGAGCCCGCCCCCGGCTATCGGCAGGAGCCCGAGGTCGACGCGGAGTCCGAGACGGAGACGTACGTCGCCGGCCGGTTCGAGATCGACGATTGGCGCTGGAGCGGCGTCCCGTTCTACCTGCGCGCCGGCAAGCGTCTTCCGAAACGCGCCACCGAGATCGCGATCCAGTTCAAGGAGACTCCGCTGCGACTCTTCCGCGAGTCAGCCGGCGACCCCGCTCCCAACGTCCTGGCGATGCGGATCCAGCCCGACGAAGGAATCCTGCTCCGCTTCGCGGCCAAGGTGCCGGGGCTCGGTCTGGATGTGCGGACCGTGAACATGGACTTCGCCTACGACACGTCGTTCGTGGTCGACTCGCCGGACGCGTACGAGACACTGATCCTCGACTCGCTCCTCGGCGATGCCTCGCTCTTCACGCGGTCGGACGAGGTCGAGGCGGCCTGGGCCGTGGTGACGCCGATGATCAACGCCTGGGCCGAGATGCCCGCACCCCACTTCCCGAATTACTCCGCAGGATCGTGGGGGCCCGGAGCGGCCGACGAGCTGATGGAACGAGACGGCCGAAGGTGGCGCAGGATCTGATGCAAACACGGCCGGTAGCCCACTCGGTGCCCGAGATCGAGGGGCAGCTGGGCAAGCTGTGGGCCCGCGCTGCCATCGCAAGGGCGGAAGCCGCGAAGGCCGAGGCCGCGCTGGTCGCCGCCCAGGCCGAGGCCGCGGCTCGAGCCGCCGCGGCTCTGGCAGCAGCTCGAGAGACGACCGACGCCGCCGCCCACCACGTCGCCGCCCGCACCAGCGTTTTGAACCTGGTCGTGCTGGCCGGCGACAGCCGCACTGCCGAGCGATGCGCGGCCACGATCACCTCGACCGCAAGCCGCCACGCTTCGCGGTCGATCATCCTGTCGGCGGAAGATCCGGGAGGTACCCCCGGGCTCGAGGCCCGGATCGAGGCCCAGTCGCTGACCACGGCCGACGGCCGGGCCCAGACCGGAGCCGAGACCATCTACGTCAGCGCACGAGGCGACACCGGCAACCACCTGGCCTCGATCATCGTGCCGCTGCTCGTGCACGATCTCCCCGTCGCCATGTGGTGGCCAAACGACCCGCCGTTCGGCACGCACCGGGCCGATCGCCTGCTGCCCATCGCGGATCGGCTCATCGTCGATGGCTCGGCCTGGTCCGGCGACGGCCTCGACTTCCTCAACAAGCTCGCCGTCGTCGCCGAGGAGCGTCGCCTGGTGGTCGTGGACTGGGCCATGCTCCGGCAGTACCGGTGGCGCGAAGCCCTCGCCTCCGTGTACGACCTGCCGGATCTCCGACCTCATCTGGGCGCGGTCCGCCGGATCGATGTGGACTACTCAGCCCTCGAGCCACAGGACCCGGTGTGGCGGACGAACGTGGTCCGGCCGCTCTACCACGTCGCCTGGCTGGCGTCGCGACTGGGGATGACGGTGGTTTCTCCGGTCAGCCGGGTCGAGGGGGGGCAACGGATTGCCACTCTGCGCCAGAAGGACCACGCGGTCGAAGTTGTCCTGCGGCCGGTTTCGTCCGACCTCGGCCCCGGTTCGACGGTTCGGGTCGAGATCAAGTCCCGACTGCGCGGGGCCGAGCTTATCGGCAGGGTTGCCGCCGACGATCGGATCGTCAACGTCTCCGTGTTCGACGACGGACGCGAGCGGGTCCGGCGCAGCTATGGCGCGCCACGCCTTTCGGAAGTCGATCTCCTGGCTCGGGCCGTGGAGGAAGGCTCCTCCGATCCGGTTGCGGCCGGCGCGCTGGCCATGGCCCATCGACTCCTCAACAACGGCCCTGCCGGCCTGCCGATGACCCGCGGTAACCACCGCGGCCGGCCACGCGGCGTCGGCGAGCGATCCGCCGCCCAGTAGCCGCGGTGTTGTCCCAAACGGTCCCCGCCGGCCGCCACTCCGGCGGCTCGATTCAGGGAAGCCTCAGCCCGTCCTCTCAAGCTTCACCAGGCGGAGGGTGTCAGTTGACGCTCCATCGAGAGGAGCCGTATGGCCCACCGCCACAATTCGTTTCGCTACGCGAGGGGGTCGCGTTTCGATCGGTCGCCCGTGACCGACAACGCCCCCTCGCCACATGCCAGCTGAGGGTCCACTCAGGCTCGCCTTCTTGGGCGACCCGAACAGCATTCACATCCGTCGTTGGGTGACCTTCTTCAGTGAACGGGGCCACCGCGTGACGCTCCTGGTCGACGACGACGTCGAGGTGGGGCCCGGGTTGGCACCGGCAATTGCCATCGAGCGCTTTGCGGCCGTTTCCGTTAAGGGACGGTTTCCGCCCGCGAGCCTTGTTCGGGCGTACAGGTCAGTTCGTAGGGTCGTCAAACGCGTCGATCCAGACGTGCTCAACGCCCATTTCCTGACCGTCCACGGCTGGCAGGGATGGCTTTCGGGGTTTCATCCGTTCGTGGCGACCCTTTGGGGGTCGGACATCTTCATCACTCCGAAGCGATACAGGGTGGCTGCCCTCCTGTCGAAGGCGACGCTGAGGGCAGCGGACATGATCATGGTCAACTCCGAAATGCTCTCCGAGGCCGCGAAGGCATTGGGGGCACCGACCGAGCGGACGGAGATGATCCAATTCGGCGTAGACCTGAGCCGGTTCACCGCCGGTCCCGATCCGACGGCGTTGCGGGACAGCCTCGGCCTCCAGGGCAAGAGGGTCATCTTCTCGCCCCGTGGGATCACCCCTCTGTACCGCCACGAGGTCGTCATCCATGCTCTGGCCAGCCTGCCCGCAGACGTAGCCGTTCTGATGTCCCGTTTCCGAGCCCAATCCTCCGAACTAGAGGCGCTCATGAACCTCGCCAAGGCACTTGGGCTGTCCGATCGGATCGTCATTGTGGACGAGATCGGGCATGAGCAGATGCCGGACTACTATCGCCTCGCCGATGTCGTCGTGTCGGTGCCGATGTCCGATTCGACGTCGGTCACCCTCCTCGAGGCTCTCG
>JBIOII010000047.1:0-14351 GCA_044449785.1 Candidatus Limnocylindrales bacterium | reverse complement strand
GCGGTCCGCCGTCGCTTCCCGCTCAACCGACGTTCGGTCGCCAGCGCGCTCGCTCCCCTCCGGGCGGCCGTTCGCGTCGCGGACCTCAGCCCTGCCCTGGCCTTGACACCATGTGTCTTTGTTGGGGAGTCAGTGCTGGCAGTGGCGGCAGTAGCTGGTTGTGAAGCCGCCGGCCTCTGTCTGGGCGATGCGCTTGCCACACCTGGGGCACTCCGCGCCGCCGCGGTTGTGAACGGCCACAAAGTCTCGCACTTCGGTCTCGAAGGTCGGGGGCACCCGATCACGCAGCACGGCGATCGCGTTGGCCAGCGTGGATCGCGTGGCTGCGTATAGCTCGTCGACCTCCTCGGGGGCCAATGTGCCTCGTTTGCGAGACGGGAGGAGCCGCGCCGCGTGGAGGATCTCGTCGGAGTACGCGTTGCCGATGCCGGCGACAAACTCCTGGTTGCGCAGCAGGTTCTTCAACTCCCCGGGGTGACGCCGAATGCGAGCCCGCCACACGTCGAGTGTTAGCGCGGGGTCGTCGGCATCTGGGCCTATTTCGCTCGGTCCGGTTCCCGGGACGGGTCGCTCAATTCCACGCGGCAGGAGATACACCTTCCCCATCTGAGTCGGGTCGCGGTAGCGCAGCTCCGGCGTTGCGTCCAGCGGCGGTATCCACGCGGCTCCGACCGTCCACGGTTCCACATCGGCGGGAGGCGCGGTCCGGGTCCCGAACCTCATGATGAACTGAGTCTTCTGCAGCTTCTTCACGCTCGAATCGGCGGCAAGCTGAAGTCGTCCGGTCAGCATCGCGTTGATCACCATGCGATCCCGCTCGAAGTCCAGCCAGAGGAACTTGCCACGCCGATAGAACCGCAGCAGCCTCTGCCCGGCGAGAGCCTCGAGCTCAGCCGGCGTGCCGCGTACGGTCAGAGGGCCAGGAGCTTCGGCGGAGGCCAAATGTCGTCCGGTGAGGGCAGCCTGAAACGCGTCCGCGAGTATCGACAGATCCGGCAGCTCAGGCATATGCGGATTGTACGAACCGCCCGCCGGGGGACTCGGTCCCGGGACGAACGTCCCGGGATGATTGTTGCCCCTTGAGTGCGTGTGCTAGATTCACCCGGCCCTAAGGCACGAATAGGTTAAGAGCCGACCCATCGCCTGATCGAAGGAGTGGACCGAGCGCACGAAGCCCCCGGACTGCTGATCGACTGACGGCTTGAGCGTGGCTCGAGCCGTTTTGCTTTCCCGGGCACATGTCAACCATAGGAGACAAATCTTGACCGAAGAGCAAACGGGCGGGACCACGCCGGAGACCGAGGCAACGGCCTCTGTCGCTGACCAGGCGTCCGAGCAAGCCGTCAGCGTGGCAATCGCAGACGAGCCCGCCGAGACCACTGCAACTTCGACCATCGAGACCAGCGAGCCGCCCGCCCCGGCCGCCCCCGAGCCGGTCGTGGTGACCGAAGCCGAGGTAGCCGATGCGCCGGCGGCCGAGGAGCCTGACGAGGCCCCGGTTCCCGTCGTCCGACGGCCCGAGCCCTCAACGATGGAGGAACTCCTCGCCGAGCAGGACGCGGACATCCGAAGCTTCAAGCACGGTGACGTGGTCGAAGGCACAGTCGTTCGCATCGATCGAGACGAGATCCTCGTCGATATCGGCGCCAAGAGCGAAGGTGTGGTTTCGAACCGCGAGCTCTACGGTCGACATGCCGAGTCCTCGCCGCAGCTGACCGTCGGGGACGTTGTCCTCGTATATGTGCTGCAGCCCGAATCGCAGGAAGGCCACGCCGTCCTCTCGTTGCGCCGTGCCGGGCTCGAGCGCAAGTGGCGAGCGATGCAGGAGCAGTTCGAGGCCGGGGCGATCATCGACGCCCCCGTCATCGACCACAACAAGGGCGGCCTCATCGTCGACTGCGGCATCCGCGGCTTCGTCCCGATCAGCCAGATCGTCGACTTCCCGCGCCGGCCCCAGAACGACCAGCCGCGCGACGCCGCGCAGGAAATCGCCGAGAAGCTCCAGCCGTATGTCGGCCGGAAGCTCCGACTGAAGATCCTCGAGGTCAACCGGAAGGCGAACCGCCTCATCCTGTCGGAAAAGGTGGCGCTGTATGAGGAGCGCCGCGAGAAGCGGGACGAGCTGTTCAGCAGCCTCCAGGTCAGCCAGCGGGTCAGCGGCACGGTCCGCTCGATCGCCCCGTTCGGCGTCTTCATCGACCTCGGCGGGATCGACGGCCTCGTTCACAAGAGCGAGCTCTCGTGGAACAAGGTCAACAACCCTGAGGCCGGCTACAAGGTCGGCGACCAGGTCGAGGCCGAAGTCATCGACATCAACCACGAGCGTGGCCGGATCAGCCTCTCCATCCGCAAGCTACAGCCGGATCCGTGGCATTCGACCGTGGCCGACTTCAAGGTTGGCGACGTCATCGACGGTACCGTCACCAAGCTGGTCAACTTCGGTGCCTTCGTTCGCGTGCGCGATGGCCTTGAGGGCCTGATCCACATCAGCGAGCTGTCGCATCAGCGCGTTGCCCATCCTGGAGACGTGGTCCACGAAGGACAGACGCTCAAGCTCAAGATCATCTCGCTCGACTCCGAGCGGCATCGCCTCGGGCTGAGCCTCAAGCAAGCCGAGGAGCCGCCGACCCGGCCGGCCGTTCCAGAGGCTCCGGCTCAGCCGGTGGCGGCAGCCCCGCGCCCGGAACGGCGACCCCGCCCCGAGCGTGGCTACTCGATGGCGGACGCCGTCCAGGAGCCGGAGGGCGGCATCGACAACACCCTCGCCTCGGCGTTCGCCCAGATTCGAGCCCAGGTGGCCGAGTCCGAAGCGATGGCCGGAAGCGACGAAGAGCCGGTAGTCGAGGCTGCTCCGGCCGAAGCGGCCGCTACGACACCGGCCAAGCCGGCGCGGGCTCGCGCCGCCAAGCCGGCCAAGTCCGAGGCCGTCGAAGCCGAGGCCGTCGAAGCCGAGACCGAGTCTCCGGCTGAGGGAGTGGCCCCGGCCGAGCCGACTCCGGAGGTGGAAGCTCCGCCAGAGACTGCACCCGAGACACCAGCCGAGTAGCGGCGCCCGGCGCGCCCGGCGTCCCGGTCATCCGGGGGGCCGCCGGACTCGTACAACAGATACCGACGCAACGGAGGACCCGCCGGTCGACCCGGTGGGGCCTCGACTTCTCGGCGGTGTCCGGCGTCGGTGCCGGTTCGGGCCGAGCCCGGACCTGGACGGGTCCGTCGCGGGACCTCGTACCGCCTTGACGGAGCGGGCCTAAGCACGAGATCGAATGCGGCGCCGGTTCTCGGAACCACGTCTCGGGCCGATAGGACCTCCCCGGAAGGGGCGAGTTACACGGCAAGCGGGGCGTGCTAGCATGCCCCCACGGTCGTGAGCTCGCGACCAACTAGAACAGGCGTTCAGCTCGATGGATCGGTTCGACAAGTTCACGGATCGCGCTCGCAAAGTCCTGACGCTCGCGCAGGACGAAGCCCAGCGGTTCAACCACAACTACATCGGTACGGAACATATCCTCCTGGGCCTGGTCCGCGAAGGCGAAGGCGTAGCCGCGCGCGTCCTCGAGAACATGAACGTCGAGCTGCCCAAGGTCCGGACGGCGGTCGAGTTCATCATCGGTCGAGGTGACCGACCCGTCGTGGGGGAGGTGGGTCTTACCCCACGGGCCAAGCGCGTCATCGAGCTCGCCATCGACGAGGCCCGACGCCTCGGTCACAACTACATCGGCACGGAGCACCTGCTGCTCGGACTCGTCCGAGAAGGTGAGGGGATCGCGGCCGGCGTCCTGGAGTCGCTGGGCGTCAGCCTGGACAAGGTCCGCCACGAGGTCATTCGAGTCCTGTCGCAGTCGTCATCGGCCGGTCCCACTCAGGAGACCAAGCGCGCCAGCAAGACCCCGACCGTCGACCAGCTCGGCATCAACCTCACCGAGGCCGCCCGCCTCGGCAAGCTCGATCCGGTCATCGGTCGCGAGAAGGAGATCGAGCGAGTCATCCAGATCCTGTCGCGCCGGACTAAGAACAACCCGGCCCTCATCGGCGAACCCGGCGTCGGCAAGACCGCCATCGCCGAGGGTCTGGCCCACCGGATCGTCAACGGCGACGTCCCCGAGACCCTGCTCAACAAGCGCGTGCTCACGCTGGACATCGGCTCGCTGGTCGCCGGGACCAAGTACCGCGGTGAATTCGAGGAGCGGCTCAAGAAGATCATTGAGGAGTTGCGCAGCACCAACGACGCGGTCCTGTTCATCGACGAGCTCCACACGCTGGTCGGCGCCGGGGCAGCCGAAGGTGCGATCGACGCGGCCAACATCCTCAAGCCGCCGCTCGCCCGCGGTGAGTTGCAGTGCATCGGTGCCACCACTCTCGACGACTACCGCAAGTACATCGAGCGCGACGCCGCCCTCGAGCGGCGGTTCCAGCCGGTCATGGTCGAAGAGCCGACGATCGAGCAGAGTGTCGCCATTCTGATGGGCATCCGAGAGCGCTACGAGCAGCACCACAAGGTCCAGATCACAGACGATGCGGTCAAGGCCGCAGTGGACTTGTCCACGCGGTACATCACCGACCGGCACCTGCCGGACAAGGCGATCGACCTGATCGACGAGGCGGCCAGCCGCGTGCGGCTCCGCTACGCCTCCGCGCCGCCCGCCCTGCGAGAAGCCCAGAAGGAGCTCGACAAAGTCACGCGCGAGAAGGACAGCGCGATTAACTCGCAGGAATATGAAGAGGCTGCGACCCTTCGAGAGACCGAAGCGGCCGCCCGCCAGAAGGTCGACGACCTGCGCTCCGAGTGGCAGTCGTCGATCTCGAACGAGCAGCCCAAAGTGGACGAGGAAGAGATCGCCCAGGTCGTGGCGATGTGGACCGGCATCCCTGTGACGCGCATCGCACAAGAAGAGTCGGAGCGGCTGCTCCACATGGAGGACGATATCCACAAGCGGGTCATCGGCCAGCAGGAAGCCATCGAGATTGTCTCCAAGGCGGTTCGACGCGCACGCGCCGGCTTGAAGGATCCAAAGCGACCGATCGGCTCGTTCATCTTCCTCGGGCCAACGGGCGTCGGGAAGACCGAGCTGGCCAAGGCGCTGGCCGAGTTCATGTTCGGCAGCGAGGACGCGCTCATCAAAATCGACATGAGTGAGTTCATGGAGCGCCACAACGTCAGCCGTCTCGTCGGCGCGCCTCCCGGATACGTTGGCTTCGACGAAGGCGGCCAGCTGACCGAGGCCGTCCGCCGCAAGAGCTATGCCGTCATCCTCCTCGATGAGATCGAGAAGGCGCACCCCGAGGTCTTCAACATGCTGTTGCAGATCCTCGAGGACGGCCATCTCTCCGACGCCAAGGGCCGGCGGGTCGACTTCCGGAACTGCATCATCATCATGACCAGCAACCTCGGTGCCCGGCAGCTCCAGACCAACTCGTCGCTCGGTTTCCGCCAGCAGGGCGAGACCGAGGAGGAGCGCCGGACCGCCTCGTACGATTTGATGCGCACGAAGGTGGACAACGAGCTCAAGCAGACCTTCCGGCCGGAGTTCCTAAACCGCATCGACGCCACTGTCGTCTTCCGCTCCCTTACGGTCGAGGAGATCCGCCTGATCGTCGACCTGATGCTGGGCCGAGTGCGCGAGCAGCTGCGGGCCCAGGGCATGACCCTCGAGGTCACGCAGGCCGCCAAGGATCACATCATCAAGATCGGCTACGACGTCGCATACGGCGCCCGACCACTCCGCCGCGTCATCCAGAACATGGTCGAGGATGTGCTGGCCGAGCGTCTCCTGCTCGGCAAGTACGGCCACGGCACGAACATCGTCGTGGACAAGGGCTCCGAGGCGGGTCTCGAGATCACGGCCGCCGAGGAGAAGCAACCCGTCGAAGCCGCTCGCTGATCCGAGGCCGAGGGGGTGGCTCGCTCGCAAAGCCGGTACATCTGCCAGTCGTGTGGTGCCGCCCATATCCGGTGGGAGGGCCAGTGCCGTACGTGTGGCGCCTGGAACACTCTTGTCGAGACGGTGGTTCGTGAGCCCGAGAGAAGGCGCGTAGGAGCGGCCGCCGGCTCCGGAGCGGCCGCCGGCAAGCCACAGTCGTTGCGCGGCCTCCGCGAAGCCGAACCGGTTCGGATCCCCACCGGCCTCGGTGAAGTCGATCGCGTGCTGGGCGGTGGGCTCGTCCCGGGTTCGGTGGTCCTGCTCGGCGGTGAGCCGGGCATCGGCAAGTCCACGTTGCTGCTCCAGGCTGCGGCCGGTCTTGTTTCGGGCGCCGGTGCCGGCGCCGGGACCATCCTCTACGCCACGGGCGAGGAGTCGGCCGGGCAGGTAAGGCTCCGGGCGAGTCGTCTCGGCCTGCTGGAAGGCGCCGCCGCCGATCGGATTTCGGTCGTGGCCGAGACCGAGGTCAGCCGCATCATCGACCTGGCCCGCGAGGCACGGCCTCTCGCGTTGATCGTCGACTCGATCCAGACGGTGACCATCGACGAGCTCGAGGGCCCCGCCGGCAGCGTCGGCCAGGTCCGCGAATGCGCGCTCCGGCTGATGGAGATGGCCAAGGCCGACGGGATCGCGGTCATCGTCGTCGGCCACGTCACCAAAGACGGAACGTTGGCGGGCCCAAAGACGCTCGAGCATCTGGTGGACGCAGTCCTCAACCTCGAGGGCGAGCGGACCGCCGCGCTGCGGCTCCTGCGGGCGACGAAGAACCGTTTCGGTTCCACCGAGGAAGTCGGCGTCTTCGAGATGGCGGAGCACGGGCTGGCTGAGATCGCCGACCCGGGCCGGGCATTCCTGGCGACCACCCAGGAGCACGCCCCGGGAAGCGTTGCGGGAGCCACCCTCGAAGGCTCGCGGCCGCTCCTGGTCGAGGTCCAGGCGCTCGTCGCGCCTGGTGGCTACGGCACCCCGCGACGGACTGCCTCCGGCGTCGACGCCACGCGCATGGCCCTGCTCGTGGCGGTCCTCGGCCGGCGCGCCGGCATCGGCCTCGGCAGCCATGACGTCTACGCAAACCTGGCCGGCGGCCTCGAGTTGACCGACCCGGGTCTGGACCTGCCGCTCTGTCTGGCCCTGGCGTCGTCTCTCCGCGACAAGCCGATACCGCGCGACATGATCGCGGTGGGGGAGGTAGGGCTGCTGGGTGAGCTGCGGCCGGTGCCGGGCCTCGAGCGGCGGATTCGCGAGGCGGCGCGACTTGGCTTCCGAACTGCCATCGTGCCGGGTTCGCGCCGAGGCGATCTGCCTGCAGTCGCGGGCATCGACGTCATCGCCGTCTCGAGCCTTCGCGAAGCGATCGGCCACGCCGTTGGGGCCGGCCCGTCCCGAGCCTCCGAGGCGGGCCGGGTCGACGAGATACCCGGGAGAGGCATCCCGGATCTCGCCGGGGGGCGCGAGTCACCGACCGTCCCGGGGGGCCGAAGCGATCGTTAGCGCCCGTCTCTGAGCCGGGGCGCGGGAGGCGGGCAAAGGACGTCGCCGAGGTACTGGCGAGGTACGGGGCGCAATGCTAGGCTGACGAGGACGAAGCGACCTTCATCCCGAGTTCTTTCATCCCGGATTCATCTATCCGCTTCGTCGCTAGGCGTGAATCGTGATCCGGATAATTCGGCTGCTGGGTGGAGCGATCGGCGCCCTGGTCGGCCTCGGGTTCGTCCTGACCGAGGAAGTGCAGTTCGAGCAGACCAAATTGCCCGGCCTGCTCATCCCGGTCTGGGTGGCTGCCTGGATATCGGTCGGGTATCTCCTGCTGCCGTACCTCACGGTGGTTCCGGCAGGGCGCCTCATTCGGGGCGTTCGCGCCATGTCGACCGCCGAATTCATCGCTGCGATCGCGGGACTGCTCATCGGTCTCGTGATCGCTCTGCTGCTGGGCCTGCCGCTATCGGCTCTGCCGGAGCCGTTCGGGCGGTATCTGCCGATCGGGGTATCGGTTTGCTTCGGCCTCGGGATGCTCGGCCTCACGGTCGCCAAGCGCGAGGATCTCGTTGCCGCTGCAGAAGCCGCGGGCTTCGTCCGCCGAAGCGAGGCGGCAGCGGAGCCGGCGCGGGGCGGGGAGACGCAGGTCGTGGTCGATACGAGCGCGATCATCGACGGCCGAATCGCCGATATCGCCGACTCGGGTTTCCTGTATCACCGGCTCGTGATCGCGCATTTCGTCCTCGACGAGCTCCAGCGGATTGCCGACAGCTCCGACACGCAACGACGCGCCCGCGGCCGGCGCGGGCTCGAGATCCTGGCGCGGCTCCAGAAAGACGGGCCGACGCCGGTCGAGATCGTCAGCGATGACCCGACGGAAGCAGGCGACGTCGACGCCAAGCTCGTTGCACTGGCCAGGGCGCGCGGCGCCGCCATCCTGACAAACGACTTCAATCTCAATCGGGTGGCCGATCTGCAGTCGATCCGGGTGCTCAACATCAACTCGCTGGCGAATGCGCTCAAGCCGGCTCTCTTGCCCGGCGACACGCTGCGGATCAAGGTCATCACCGAAGGCAAGGAGGCGGGCCAGGGTGTCGGCTACCTCGATGACGGCACGATGGTCGTGGTGGAGGGTGGCTCGCGCCTTGTGGGCCACGAGCTCGACGTCCTGGTAACAAGGGTGCTTCAGACCGTGATGGGTCGGATGGTGTTTGCCCAGGCGCACTCGGAGTGACCGTCATGGACGAGGCGAGCGATGCCTCGATGGATGGGGTTGAGGCGATCCTCGTGGCGGCCGGAGCCAGCCGCCGCATGGGTGGCACCGACAAGCTGATGGCGGAGCTCTCCGGGCGGCCGGTGCTCCGGTGGTCGATCGAAGCGCTCGCCACGGCAGGGGTGCCGCGAATCGTGATCGTCGCCGGACGCAGCCGCGTTGCCGAGATCGCCGCAGCGCCCTGGCTTCCGGATTCGGTCGTGTCCGTCGTGGCCGGTGGCGAGCGCCGGCAGGATTCGGTCGCGGCCGGAGCCGCAGCCCTGGCCGCAGACATAGCGTCGGGAGCGGTGGCGGCCGGCCCAAGCGGTCCGGCCTGCCCGGCCCGCGCTCGAGCTGCCGATCCGGTGATCCTGGTGCACGACGCCGCCCGCCCGCTCGCAAGCGTGGCCCTCGTTCGGGCCGTGGCCGCGGCGGCAGCCCGGTACGGCGCGGCGATACCGGTACTGCCGGTAACCGAGACGCTGAAGCGGCTCGACGGCGACCGCGTCGGGGCCACGGTTGACCGGACGGGCGTGGTGTCCGCTCAGACGCCGCAGGGCGTGCGCAGCAGCCTGCTCGAGCGTGCCTACGCCGAGTACCCTCCCGACGGCTCGGAGACCTGGACCGACGAAGCCTCGCTCCTGGAGGCCTGTAGAATCCCCGTCCATGCGATCAGCGGCGAAGCGACCAACATCAAGGTGACCGTGCCCTTCGACCTGGAGCGGGCCAGGATCATGCTCGACGGCGGACTCATGCCCGGCCGCCCGGTTTCGGCCGCGCACTTCGGGGCGATGAGGGCCGGTCGGATCGGCCTGGGCATCGACAGCCACCCATTCGGTCCCGGCGAACAGCTCGTGCTCGGCGGCTTGCGCATCGAAGGCGCTCCGCGGCTGGCCGGCCATTCGGACGGTGACGTGGCCCTCCACGCCGTCGCGGACGCGCTGCTCGGCGCTGCCGGTCTCGGCGACCTGGGCCGGTTCTTCCCCGCCGACGCCCGAACGCCCCTCGGCATCGACAGCCGGGCTCTGCTGGCGTCGGTTGCGGCGAAGGTCAAGGCTGCGGGTTGGGCGCCGGCAAACGTCGATCTGACGATCGTCGCCGCGAGGCCGAGACTCGCCGCGCTGCTGCCGGCCATGGGCGAGGCTATCGCGGCAGCGATCGGAGCCGACGCCGCGGCGATCAACGTCAAGGCGTCCACCGGGAACCTGGGCGGGTCGGAAGGCGCCGGGCGATCCATTTCGGCGACCGCGATCGCCTGGCTCGTGCCCGTGGTCGAGGCCCCGGCGCCCGCGGGCGGGCCACTTTCGGCCGCAAGGGAGGGAGAAGCGTGACGCTCAAGCTCCACGACACGATGGCGGGCGCCGCGCGCGATTTTGAGCCCCTGGAGCCGGGCCACGTCCGCATCTACACCTGCGGTCCAACGGTCTACGGTCCGGCTCACGTCGGCAATTTCCGGTCGTTTCTCTTCGCCGACGTACTCGTCCGCTACCTCCGATACCGTGGTCTGCGCGTCACCTGGGTCATGAACGTGACCGACGTCGACGACAGGATCATCAAGGGTGCCAACAGCGCGGGCGTCTCCATCGGCGAACTATCGGAGCGCTTCACCGGGCTCCTGCTCAACGACGCGCTGACGCTGGGGATGACCAGGCCCGACGTCATGCCGAAAGCGACCGAGCATATCCCTCAGATGGTTGACCTGGTCAAGACGCTGCTCGACAACGGCAACGCCTACCGCACCGACGACGGCTCCATCTTCTTTCGCATTGCGTCATGGCCCGAGTACGGACGCTTGGCCCGACTGGATCCTGCGGGAATGCGGGTCGGGGAGCGCGTGGAAGCCGACGACTACGGCAAGGACGATCTCCGAGACTTCGCTCTCTGGAAAGGCCCAAAGCGGGACGAGCCGAGCTGGGATACCGCGATCGGGCCCGGGCGACCCGGCTGGCACATCGAATGCTCGGCCATGAGCATGACCTATCTGGGCCGGACCTTCGACATCCACACAGGCGGCGTGGATCTCATCTTCCCGCACCACCAGGACGAGATTGCCCAGAGCGAGGCGGCTACCGGCCAGACCTTCGTCCGGTACTGGCTCCATTGCGCTCATCTCCAGATGGGCGGCCAGAAGATGGCGAAGTCCGTCGGCAACATCGCCCGAGTTGAGGACGTCCTCGACCGCGGCGTCTCCCCCAGGGCGCTGCGGCTGGCCTTGATCTCGGCCCACTATCGAACGCCGCTTTCGTTCGGCGACGACTCGACGGCAGCCGCGAGCGCTGCCATCGACCGGCTTGACGCGCTCCTCGCTGCTCTCGCCACTTACCGGTCCGACTGCCCGGACGACATCTCCCTGCCGGCGCTCCTGGATAACGCGCGCGCCTCCTTCGAGGCGGCCATGGACGACGACCTCAACATCTCGCCCGCGTTGGCGGCGGTCTTCGACCTGATCCGCGAGCTCAACCGGCGTATCGACGCCAGGACGATCTCGACGGCAGATGCCGGGCGGGCCGTTGAGTTCATCCACGATCTGGATCGCGTTCTGGCGATCGCACCGCCGGAGGAAGCGGCGCTGGACCTGGAGCTGGCGAGACTGCTCGACGACCGGGCCGCCGCCAGAGCCGGCAAAGACTGGGCTGCCTCCGACCGGCTGCGCACGGTTCTCGCCGAACGAGGCATCCTTGTAGAAGACACCCGGGACGGCCAACGCTGGCGCCGCGCCGAATGAGCCACGCCGCGCCGATGCGTGGCCGAAACGCTTGCCGCCAGTTCTTGCGGCCGAACGAGACGAACGGACGGACACTTGCCTGATCATCGACACAAACCCGGGGAAGACCACTCCGGCGGGCACAAGCCAGGCGGTAAGAAGCCGCGCCGAGACGGAGGGCACTTCGAAGGGCCGAGGTCCCAGGGGCCGCGCTTCGACGCGCCGGGACCGGAGGGCCGGGGTGGTCCAACCGGCCCGTCGGAGGGTCGTGGCGGGCAGCAGTCCCGAGGCCCGCGCTCCGAGGGTCCGCGACCGGAAGGGCCTCGTTTTGAGGGGCCCAGGCCATTCGGCAGATCCGCCGGACCGCGAGCCTTCGGAAGCCGGCCGCCCGAGGGCTCGGGTGGCGCCGGTCAGGCTGGCTGGCCGGCCGGGTTTGGTGACGGCGGACCGCGGCCCGGCGGTTTCCGGCCCGGCGGTTTCCGGCCCGGCGGCACCCGGGGTTACGGGCCTCGTCCGAGCGGTCCGGCGGAAGAGGGCCCTCGACCCGGCCGGCCAGGCGGATACGGCCCACGGCCCGGCGGTCTCCGGCCGGAGGGGCCGCGATCCTGGCGTGAAGGCGGCTCACCAAATCTGCGTGAAGGCCCATCCCAGGGCCCCCGTCGGGACTGGCAGCCGAGGGATACTTGGACACCGCGTCCACCACGACCGGGCGGTGCCCCGGGTGCCGGGCCACGGCCGAGCTTTGGGGCGGGACCGCGGTTCGCGGCGAGGCCGCCGTACGGAGCGCGATCTCCACAGCCCGATGGATCCGGCCGGCAGGGCTTCGGACCGCGCGACTTCGGCCCGGACGAACCTGCCATTGACCCCGGCGGCCACCCCGGCCAGGCGCGGCGGCCGCGGCCTTACCCTGGTTCGCGCCCGGCCGGCCCGTCCGGTCCACGCCACACCGGTCCCGGCCCGAGGCCGGCAAGCCCGCGGGCACCCCACGCGGATTTCGACACCCGGGAAGGCTTGGGCGGCGAAACCCGGCCTCCTCGGACTGGGTTCGGCTTCGGCTCCGCCGGCCCTCGAGACGTTCCCCGCGATCCTGAGGTAGAAGACTCGGCCGGGCCGACCCGACCCGAACTTACCGAACCCGAAGGCATGGACCCTGGCGCCACCGGCGGCCGACCAGACTCATTGCCCGCGGACGGCGGAGGTCCCGGGTTCCAGCGGCCCCCTCGCCCGGCCGCCCATCGGCCCGACTATCGGGCTCGTTCGGGCGGTTTCGTCGATCGCCGGCCGTTCCGGGCCGGCGGCCCAACGACGGCGCCGTGGGCGCGGACGCCCGTCGGTCCGCCCCCGGGCGACTTGCTCGGCGAGGACGAGGAGCTGATCGCGGGCCGGCACCCGGTCGAGGAGGCGTTCATCGCGCACCGGAACGCAGTTCGCCTCCTGGTCGTTCCGCAGCGCCGCCAGACGCTCGAAAAGCTCGTCCTCCACGCGACCAGCCTGCGCATCCCGATCGTTGAGGTCGAAGGCGGCACGCTCACGTCGCTGGCCGGATTCGACGGCCACCAGGGGATCGCGCTGGTCACCGACCGCCGGCTCTACGCGGGCCTGGACGACATCCTCGCTCGGGCTATCGAACGCAAGGAAGCGCCATTCGTCCTCGTCCTCGACTCGCTGGAGGATCCCCAGAACTTCGGCTCGCTGCTGCGAACCGCAGAGGCCTCCGGCGTCCAAGGCGTAATCTACCCGGTCCGACACCAGGCTCCGCTGTCGGCCGCTGCCGTCAAGGCCTCGGCCGGCGCCGTGGAGCACCTGTTGCTCGTTCCAGTCGAAGACCTGGCTGAAGCCCTGACGGACCTGCACGTGCGGGGCCTGCGGGTGATCGGCTCCGACGCGGGCGCGTCTCTGACTGCCCGGCAAGCCGACTTTCGCGGTCCCGTCGTCGTCGTCGTCGGAAGCGAGGGCCAGGGCCTCGGGCCCGCGGTGAGGCGTCGCTGCGACACCGTCGTGCGGATCCCGATGCGCGGGCGAGTGGCGTCCCTCAATGCGGCGGTCGCGGGCTCGATCCTTCTGTATGAGGCCTCGAGCCAGCGCGGCGGTGACCAGCCCCTCGTCGGCCCCGAACCGGGGACCGAGGGCGGGCTCGATCTCGCGGTGGATGCGGGCACTATCGGCGACGGGGCCACGGCCGCCGACGCGGGCACTATCGTCGACGCGGGCACGATCGATGCTCCGGAGCCGGAGCCCAAGCGCCGCCGGCGGGCGGTCGCCAATCAGGAACCGGTCGAGCCACCGGCCGAAACCGCAGAGGACACCCTGCTCCCGGGCGCATCCGCCATCGACTCCAGCGATGCGGCGACGGCCGAGTGACCGCTGGGGGCCATCAGGACCAGGTCGCGGGCCACACGGCCGCGGCTCCCGGAAGGCCCCGGATCAGGCGTCGGGGGCCGCGCTTGACCGGCGAGGGGGCCAGCCAATATCATTCGCGGGCGCCCAGGGGTCTCAGCGTTAGCGTGCCCTTGCGCCCGCCGACGTAGCTCAATTGGTAGAGCAGCGGTTTTGTAAACCGCCGGTTCCGGGTTCGAGTCCCGTCGTCGGCTCCAACTTAAGAAGTCAGCCGTTGAACGGAGACCCACCTCAGCTGCTGACCGTCTCGTGGGTAGGTTGAGCAGGTGGTGAGCTCAGCTGACTGTAAATCAGCCGCCTTCGGCTGTAGAGGTTCGATTCCTCTCCTGCCCACCACTCATGGGAAATCGAACCCGGTCTCGGGCCCTCATAGCTCAGCTGGCAGAGCGCGTCCTTGGTAAGGACGAGGTCATCGGTTCAAGTCCGATTGAGGGCTCCACACCAGTAGCGGCGCAGGCCGCGCCAGATGGAGTTGAACGCGCACGTGGCGAAGAAGAAGTTCGAGCGGACCAAGCCGCACGTCAACATCGGCACGATCGGCCATATCGACCACGGCAAGACGACGCTCACCGCGGCGATCACCAAGTACCTCGCCCTAAAGGGT
>JBIOII010000046.1:0-14475 GCA_044449785.1 Candidatus Limnocylindrales bacterium | reverse complement strand
TCGGCCAGTTGGAGTTCTTCAGGGAGGCATTCGACGCGGGCACGCCGAACGCGGACGCGGCCTATGTTCTCGCCTACGTCACGCCGCCGGGACCGGGCGACGTGGTCGTGGTCCACGCCAAGGCGCCGACGTACCCCCCGGGCGACCACCCGTCCCCCTGGCCCGCCGCCAATACGGACGTCCGCTACTGGTTGATGTGCGTCGGCCTTGCGACCGCGGGGCTCCCCACGGTGGTGAACCCGCTGCCCGGTGGGGGCACGGACCCCGGGTGTCGCGCCGATAACCAGACGAAGCTCAACGCGGCCGGCGAGTACGCCTACGTGCTGGGGACCGAAGCGCAGCGCAGCACGATCGAGGGCGTCCCCGGAGCGACCTTCCTGCCGTTCTCCACGGCGCAGCCAGCGGCCACCCACATTCTCATGTTCCGCGAGTTGTTGGCGAGTTCGAGCTTCGCCTACTCGCCCCAGCAGGTGACGCAGATCAACGACCCGGCGGCCACCGCGGCGGCCATGGGCCCCACCTACCAGCGCGCCGCCATCTGCCCCTTGAGCACGCTGGTCGCGGCAGGCGTGGCGGGCTGCACCAAGTGAGCGCGGTCAGGACCCGTCGTCCTGACACATCGCGCAACCACGAGGGCGCTTGAGTCAAGAACGAGAAGCCGGGCCTTACCAGGGCTCCGACGTGGTCGGGGGCCATGGTCGCGGTCGTAGCCTTGAAACGCTCACAACCAGCTCGGGAAGCTCCAAGGGCTTCGGTCGGTCAACGCATGGGCAAGGGCAAGTGCCATGCGCCCGGCTCACTCGCAGGCATTCTGGGGGCCGTAGGACGCTTCACTCGGGCAGCAACGGCGCGTTGTGGTCCCGGTTCGTCCCTATCCGTTCATGGTGTCGAGGGGTGCTCACCGAGCAGTGGCCACGGCGCCGCACGACTGGGGCCGCAGCGAGCGAGTGCGCTGGGCCTGATGCCGGGGTCCCAACGGACCGGCTGCTCAGTTTCTGTCGACCCGCACGGGCCGGTCTTCCATCGGTGACGCCCGGCAGTGGTCAACACGGGCGTGGCCACCCAGCATCGATCACCGGGCGTGCTTGGCGGCACCGCGACTCGCCGGGCCACGGCCGCCATCGGCGGGCGCTCCCACGCCGCGAGGCGCCGCCCTACCTCCGGCTCGCGAACGCCGCGCTGAAGAGCGCCCGCGGGCCTGCCTTCTGCCCGTAGGTCAGGACACCCGCGGCATAGATGCGCGCCGCGACCCAGAGACAAGCGACGATCGCCACCACGAGCAGCCCGGACGCGAGCGCGAGGTCGAGCGCCCCGGCGGTTCCGGTCGCAAACCGCGACAGCATCAGGTACGGGCTCACGAACGGCACGTACGACAGGATCACGACCCAGCTCGCGTCGGCCGGGATCAGGCCGGACGACGTGTAGACCGCCACGAAGTAGCCCGCCATCCCCACCATCGTCATCGGCGCGACCACCGAGTTGATGTCCTCCATCCGGCTCACCAGGGACCCGGCCGCGGCATACAGGACCGCGTAGAGGAGGAAGCCCAGCACGAACAGCACGGCGAACGCCGCCAGCAGGGACGGCGTCAGGCCGGACGCCGCCGACCCCGAGGCCGTCGTCGACGCCCCCAGCAGCAGGGACGCGATCCGGTCCTGAAGCACGAACGCGATCACGGCGGGCACGATCGCGGCCACGTACTGGGTCAGGCCGAGCGCACCGACTCCCAGCACCTTGCCGGCCAGGAGATCGAACGGGCTCGCGGCGTTCAGGACGATCTCCATGACCCGGCTGCTCTTCTCCTCCGCCACCGACATCGCGACCCACTGACCGTAGAGGATGATCGCGATGAACAGGAAGATGACGAGAGCCTGGCCCGTGAGCGAGCTCCCGACCTCCCCGGCGAAGTCCTTCGGCTTCTCGCCGGGTGCGGCCGGCGCCGGGCCGACGACGTCGACCGAGGGCGGGATGCTCAGCGCTCCAAGCTGGTCGGCCGGGTAGCCGCCGCGCAGCAGGCGATCCGTTGTGGCAAGGACACTCGAGGCCTCGCGCAGCAGCGTCGGGATGCGGAGCGTCGGGCCGTCCTTGGAGATGATCGTGAAGGCGAGGTCGCCGGACGCGCCACGCTCGATGTCGAGGACCGCGGAGAGGCGGCCGCTCGAGACCTCCGCGCGCCCCGCCGCGGAGTCCGGGACCGCGCTGAAGGTGAACGGGCCCGTGCCTCCCGGCGTCGCGGGCAGGTTGACGGTCGTGTCGAGGCGCGCGATCGGGTCAAAGGGGAGGTTCGTGCCGGCGAAGACCCCCACCTTCGCGGTCGAGTCGTTGCCGAGCCAGCGGACCGCGAGGGGCGCCAGCGTGACGAGCACGGCGGCGGCGACCAGGAAGAGCGTCGCGACCCGGAAGCTGCGGGTCCGGACCCGGACCAGGTACTCGCGACGAGCGACCGTGACGATGTTGGCGGGCCGGAACCGCATGCTCAGTCCCCCCTGCCCGCGGGAATGCCGGCGAGCGTCCGCTCCTCGTCCGGTGCGGCCTCGTGGCCGACGAGGTCCACGAAGACCTGCTCGAGCGACGGATCGGCGATCTCGAAGCGAGTCACGCGTTCGCCGTGCTCGATCGCCGCATGGAGGATTGTCTCCGGGTCGCGCGGGGGGACCACCTCGATCTCGCTGTAGTCCAGGCCCACCCGGCCCACGTGAACGCCGTCAAGCCCGGTGAGCCATGCCAGCCCTGGGTCGCCCGCCACGCCCAGCCGGACGACCCGCTTCCCGCTTGACCGCTTCACATCGGCCGTCGGCCCGTTCGCGACCAAGCGCCCGGCGTCGATGATGGCGACGGCGTCGCACAGCTCTTCGACGGTCTCCATCTGGTGCGTCGAGAAGATCAGGGTCTTGCCGCGCTCGCGCATCTCGAGGAAGGCGGCCTTGAGGAGCATCACGTTGACTGGATCGAGACCGCTGAACGGCTCGTCCATGATCAGGACGTCGGGGTCGTGGAGGACAGCCGCGATGAACTGGACCTTCTGCTGGTTGCCCTTCGAGAGCTCCTCCGCGCGCCGATCCGCGTACTCGGGCACCCGGAAGCGCGCCAGCCAGCCCCGGGCGTCAGCCGCAGCCGTCCTGCGGGGGACGCCGTACAGCCCGGCAAAGAAGACCAGCTGCTCGAGCACCTGCATCCGCGGGTAGAGGCCGCGTTCCTCGGGCAGGTACCCGAACGTCCGGCGCGGCAGGTCGGTCGACGGCGTGCCCTGCCAGGTGACCGTGCCCGAGTCGGCGCGGAGGATATCGAGCACGATCCGCATCGTCGTAGTCTTTCCGGCTCCGTTCGCGCCGAGAAAGCCGAAGACCGTGCCGGGCTCAACGTCGAACGTGATCCCGTCGAGGGCCTGGGTGTCGCCGAACCGCTTCCGGAGATCGATGATCTGGAGGCTCATGGGCGGGTTGGCGCCCCCGGCGCTGCTTCCTTCACGCCCACAGGGTACCGTCCGAGACGGCTCGCGGCGGCCGTACAGCGCGTACGATCGCGGCCCTAGTTCCAGGCGTCCGCCCAGCCGTACCGCACGGCCGTCGGCGTTGGTACGTCGTCGCCGATGACCGAGCGCCGGACGGTCTCGATGAGCGAATCTGCAGGGTCGATGGCTGCGATCGTCGCGCTGCGCGACCAAGTGCTCCGGATCACGTTGGTCAAGCCTGAAGGGTTCAACAATCCGGATCACGCCGCCCAGCGATACTCGTGGATCAGCCCGCCGAGCCCGTCCCTCCGTTCGACAGGCGCATGGGTCGTCCCCCGGACCTGCGGTGCTCCGTCACCGGCGGGCACGGCCAAGCGCAGTCCCCGATGTGGTCGCTCCTCGTCGTAGTAAGCAACGTGGGCCTGGAGCACCCGCTCGAGGTGCCGACGCCCGTAGATCAGGACGTGGTCGAGGCACTCCCGGCGCACGGTCCTCACGCAGCGCTCCGCGAAGGCGTTCGCCCGAGGCGCCCGGATCGGCGTTCGGATGACGCGGACGCCCTCGCCGCGGAGCACCGCATCGAACGGTCCGCAGTACTTGGCGTCCCGGTCGCGCAGGAGGAACCGCACACCCGACAGGCGCTCCTCGATGGCGAGGTTCCGCGCCTGCTGGGTGACCCAGGCGGAGTCGGGGTGGGCGGTCACGCCGGCGGGGTGCACGCGCCGGGTCGAGAGCTCGATGAAGAACAGGACGTACAGCGTCTTGAGCCCGATCGTCTCGACGGTGAAGAAATCGGTCGCGAGGATTCCCGCCGCCTGGGACCGCAGGAACTCGGTCCAGGTTGGGCCCGACCGGCGTGGCGCAGGGTCCAGGCCAGCTCGCAGCAGAGTCGTCCGGACCGTCGTGGCCGAGACCCTGATCCCGAGCTTGCGCAGCTCCCCGCGGATCCGCTGGTAGCCCCAGCGCGGGTTCTCCCGGCCGAGCCGGACGACAAGATCCCGGGCGTCGGGATCGATCGGCGGCCGGCCGGGCTGACCCATCCTCCGATACGTCCACTTCTTCCTGACGAGTTCCCGATGCCAGCGCAGGAGGGTCCCCGGCCGCACCACGAACGAGGTCCAACGGCTCCTTGACATCGCCCGGCTCGCGGCCGCCAACAGGACCCGGTCAAGTCGGATGAGTCGAGGGCGCGTCACCTGCCGCTGGAGCACCTTCACCTGGTGGCGGAGCACCAGGAGCTCGATGTCCCGCTCCTCTGCTCGATGACCTCCGGCCCCGAGGAGACGGCGGACCAGGAAGTACAGAAGCGAGAACAGCATGGAGCTCCTTCCGGTTGCAGGAGATCGCATGCTACCGGTGCTGCAGACCCGAATCGGGAAATTGAACCCTTCAGCCATGCGCGTCCTCAAGCGCCACCTCTCCAACGCGATCTACCGGACCATGCTCCGGGACGCCCGACGGGCGGCAGACTTGACATGAGAGTTTCAAGCGCCGGACGGCGGTCGTCGGCATCTTCCCGAACCGCGCGAGCGTCATCCGCCTCGTCGGGATGATCCTCGCCGAGCAGGACGACGAGTGGCAGGACGGCCGGTGCTACTTCCGGCCGGAGTCGATGGCGCTGATCGACGCGCTCGTCCCGATCGAGGAGGTGGGCCAGCCGCTCATGCTCGCGAGCTGACGACGATCAGGCGCGAGGACGACGCGCTGTTACACACGTCCTGGGACTTGACCCTCAGAACCGCATCCAATGCCGGGTTTGCTGCAGGCGCGGCACGATTACCACGTCGCCGCGTGATCGAATCCGCCTTCCGATCCCCACGGTCAAGCACCGGCTGGACCACGGTCTCGCCCGACCAGGAGGAGACCAGGAACGGGCGAGACCGTGGTCCCGCCGGTGCGGACAGTGGGCAACGTCGTATCAGCAGGTCCTGCTACCAGGAGCGACGCCTCGCGCCCGTTCGCGTCTGGTGTTCATCGACAGTCGGCAAAGGCTCCCTCCGCGTCGAGCGGTTCGAGACGCGCGCCGCCACACCTCGAGCGGAATCTAGGCACCGGATCGGATTTGGTCAACCCCTGAACAATTCATCCAAAGACCCTTGACACCACGTGCTCCGCGTACGAGGCTAGGCGACGGCATTTCGAAGAGAGGAATACAAACCGTGCTTCCGGTGCAAAAGGAAGTGGGCCAGCGGAGCGAGACGGTTCGCCGCGCGAACCTGAGCTCGATCGTCCGCGAGCTGCACCTTCGCGGCTCTGCGTCGCGTTCCGATCTCGCCGCGCGCACCGGTTTGACCCGGAGCACCATCCGCGCGCTGATCGCCGAGCTCGTCGCGGCGGACTTGGTTCTCGAAGAGGCGCCCGCCTTGCTCGGCACGCCGGGTCGGCCGTCGCCTCGGGTCCGGCTCAATCCGTATGGCCGCACCGTCGTCGCGCTCGAGATCGCGGTGGATTCGCTTGCGGTTGCCCTGGTCGGTCTCGGCGGCTCGATCCACGTGCTCATCCGTGAAGACCGCCCACGCGGGCATTTCACAGTGGACGAGATTGCGGCGGATCTTGCCGCCCTGACTGCCCGTGCGAAGACGCCACCATCTGCGTTCGATCGGGTGATCGGGGTGGGCGTTGCTGTCGTCGGAGTCGTCCGCCGCTCGGACGGGTTCGTCTCTCTGGCCCCGAATCTCGGGTGGCAGGATGTGCCACTGGGAGATCGTCTCGCCGGCGTACTCGATCTCGATGTTCCGATCTCGGTGGCAAACGAGGCGGACCTCGGCGCCATAGCGGAGACGCGCCGGGGTGCCGCGGTCGGCGTGAGCGACGTCCTCTTCCTCTCTGGTGAAGTCGGCGTCGGTGGCGGGATCTTCGTGGACGGGCGTCAGATGACCGGGGTCGCGGGGTATGCGGGGGAAGTCGGCCACATGTCGCTAGACCCCAACGGTGTCCCCTGTCACTGCGGGTCGATTGGCTGCTGGGAGACGCTGGTAGGAGCGAACGCGCTGCTCGAGCGCGCGGGCCATCCGCGCGACGGAGGTCGTGAGGCTATCGACGCAGTCCTGCGCGAGGCCTCCGACGGCGAGGCGGCTGCGCTGGGGGCACTCGACTATATCGGGGGCTGGACGGGGATCGGGATGTCCGTGCTCGTCAATGTCCTCAATCCGAGCCTCATCGTTCTTGGTGGCAACTTCGGCAGGATGTACCCCTTCATCCGCCGATCGATGGAGGTCGAGCTCGAGCAGCGGTCCCTCCGAGGGCCACGGGCTGTCGTACGGGTCGTTCCGGCGTCTCTCGGCGTGGACGCTCCGCTTCTGGGAGCCGCGGAGCTCGCGATCGAACCGCTCCTTGTCGATCCTGCAGCCTGGTTTGACCGCCCGCCGGCACCGATCAGGACGATGCGATGACGCACACGCGACACGACCAGGCCAAACGTGGGCGACCGAGCCAGAGACCCATCGCCTTCCGTCTGCGCTCCCGTTCCGGCGACTGGCCGACGACTTCAATCGCCACGGAATACCGACGATGAATAGGAGGGACGTCGCCTAGAGAGATTCAACGGATCTGAATAGGACAGCACAGGGAGGAGAGTCACCAGATGCTAACTCGCAGACTCGCCGTATTGGTCTCGGTCATCGCTGTTGTCTCTGCGGCCTGCTCAAGCGCTGCGACCGCGAGCCCCTCGGCCGCTCCGGCCTCGGCCGCACCGGCCTCGGCGCCCGCAGGCTCCGCCGCGGCGGCCGGATGCACCGTCGGCGTGTCGTGGAACAACTACCAGGAAGAGCGCTGGGCAAAGTGGGATGAGCCGGCGATCAAGGCCGCCCTTGCTGCTGGCGGCGCCAAGTACATCTCGAACGACGCCAAGTCTTCGGCTGAGACCCAGATCACGAACGTCGAGAACCTCATCTCGCAGGGCGCCAAGGTGATCATCCTGCTTGCCCAGGACGGGACCGCCATCAAGCCGGCCGTCACGGCTGCGCTTCAGGCGGGGGTTGGGGTCATCGCCTACGACCGCCTGATCGAAGACCCGGGGACCCTGTACATCACGTTCGACAACGTCAGGGTCGGCCACCTTCAGGCTCAGTACGTCTTTGCGGCGAAGGCTGCGGGCAATTACGTGATCATCAAGGGCAGCCCCACCGACGCTAATGCGAACTTCCTGCGGACTGGCATGGATGAGGTCATCAAGAGCGCGGTCGACTCCGGCACGATCAAGATCGTCGGTGAGACCTACACCAACAACTGGGACCCGGCGACGGCCCAGACCGAGATGGAGCAGTTCCTGACCAAGAACAACAACAACGTCGACGCCGTTCTCTCCGAGAACGACGGGATGGCCGGCGGCGTCGTCGCTGCGCTCAAGGCCCAGGGCCTCGCGGGCAAGGTTCCGGTCTCTGGTCAGGACGGCGACGCCGCCGCGCTGAACCGAATCGCTCTCGGAACCCAGACCGTGGACGTCTGGAAGGACGCCCGGCTGCTCGGCAAGACGGCCGGTGACGCCGCCGTCGCCATGTGTGGGGGAACCACGATCGACAAGATCGCGGGCGTTGCGCCGTTCAAGTCTCCGGGCGGCAACACCCTGAACTCGATCCTTCTGACCCCGGAAGCGATCACGCAGGCCAACCTGACCGACGTGCTCAGTGCTGGCTGGATCGACAAGGCCACGCTCTGCCAGGGGGTAACGGCCGGATCGGTGACTGGCTGCTGACAGCCCAGGCCCAACCCTAAGAACCTGCGCCCTGCGCGCGCGGAATGGGTCCGCCGCGCAGGGCGCTAACCTAGATCGCTGACCCATAGCCGGCGAGAGAGGCGTCAGGATGACCCGGGCCACCAACACCCAGCCCACGATCGAGGGTTCACGTCCCTCCCTCCGTTCACTGTTCTTATCGCTCGAGATCGACACGCGGATGCTCGGCATGATCGCCGCGCTGGTCGTCATTTGGGTCGGCTTTGATATCGCGTCGGGTGGCCTATTCCTGACTCCGCGAAACCTGTGGAACCTGTCGGTACAAAGCTCAGCGATCGCCGTCATGGCAACCGGCATGGTGCTCATCATCGTCTCGCGCAACATCGATTTGTCGGTCGGATCGCTCCTCGGATTCACCGGTTACGTGATGGCGATGGTGCAGGTTGTCTGGATCCCGACCACGCTGGGCATGGGGTTCGATAAGCCGTACACCTGGATCGTCGCCCTCGCGATTGGGATCCTGATCGGCGCCGCCCTCGGGGGATTCCAGGGCTTCCTCATCGCCTACGCGGGCGTGCCCTCGTTCGTCGTCACGCTGGGCGGGTTGTTGATATGGCGTGGTCTCGTCTTCGAGATCCAGCAGGGACAGACCATCTCGCCCACCGACAGTGCATTCAACACTCTCGGCGGCGGTCTCCCGGGCGGCGCGATCGGGGCCGTGCCGAGTTGGATCCTCGGCTTTGTGGCATGCGCTGCCGTCGTCTACTTCCTGGTCGGCAGCAGCAGAAAGCGCCGCGAATATGGCTTCCCAACCCGACCGACCTGGGCTCTGGCGGCGCTCATCGGCGTCGCCTGCGTCGCGATCCTCGGCGCGGTCTGGGTAGCGAACAGTTACCCGTGGCCTCCGGAGCTGGCTTCCCAATACGCCGTCGCCCACCACATCGTGGAGCCGCCCGGCGGTCTACAGATCCCGGTAGGTATCGCCGTCCCGGTTCTGATCATGCTGGGGGCCGCCCTCGCCATGACGTTCATCGCCAAGCGCAGGCGCTTCGGGCGGTACGTCTTCGCGATTGGAGGCAACCCTGAAGCGGCCAAGCTCGGCGGGATCAACACTCGCTGGACCATCATGATGACGTTCGTCCTCATGGGCATCCTGTGCGCCATAAGCGGCGCCATCCAGACGGCGCGTCTGGGCGCCGGTGTCACCAGTCTCGGGACCGGCGACGAACTGGCGGTCATCGCTGCCGCCGTGGTCGGCGGCACTTCCTTCGCCGGTGGCGTGGGGACGATTCCGGGCGCCGTGCTAGGGGCGGTCGTGATGCAGTCGCTGAAGTCGGGCATGGGTCTGCTCGGTTACGACGCACCTCCCCAGGACATCGCAGTAGGTGCCGTTCTTATAGCGACAATCGGCCTCGAGAACTTCCTCCACCGGGGCCGGTCGAGCTAGTCCAGGAGCTGATTGATGAGCGAAGCGATGATGGATCCGCAGCCGCTCGCGACTCCGCAGCCGCTGGCGGCGGTGCAGGCACCTCTCGTGGAGATGCGCGGCATGCGTGTCTCATTCGGTGGTGTGCACGCCGTGGACAACGTCACCGTCGATCTGCATGCGGGCGAGGTCGTCGGGCTAGTCGGGGGCAATGGCGCAGGCAAGACCACTTTGATGCGGACCCTCTCCGGCGCCTACCCACCGGACGACGGGGAGATCCTCATCGACGGCCGGCCGGTTGCGATCGCGAACCCGCGGGCAGCCAAGGCACTCGGCATCGAGACGATCTATCAGACGCTCGCCCTCGCGGAGAACGTCGACGCCGCAGCGAACATGTTCCTCGGTCGTGAGCTGACGTCGCGCTTCGGATCGCTGGACGACGCCGCCATGGAATCGGCGACACGCAAGGTGATGGGTCGGCTCAACCCCCACTTCAAGGAGTTCAAGACGCCGGTGGTCTCTCTGTCGGGCGGCCAGCGCCAATCGGTGGCGATCGCCCGCGCCGTCCACTTCAACGCTCGCATCCTCATTATGGACGAGCCGACGGCAGCGCTCGGCCCGGCGGAGACGAACCAGGTGCGGAACCTAATCCGGCAGCTCAAGGGCGAGGGGATTGGCATCTTCCTCGTGAGCCATGACATCCACGACGTCTTCGAGCTGTCCGAGCGGATCAGCGTCATGTATCACGGACGGCTTGTCGGCACGGTTGAGAAGTCCGAGGTCACCGCAGACCAGGTGCTCGGGATGATCATCCTTGGGAAGGCACCTGGTGAGGCGACGCAGAGGGAACTCGATGAGCTCCAGATCTGAGGAGCAACCTCGGTTGTGGGTCACGCCCGGAAGCGCGATGAACGCCCTTCAGCGAGCGCTCCGCGATGCGGTGATCTCGGCCTCAGGCCGTCGTGCGCGGCGCGCCCGGCTGCTGCGCGAGGGAGCGCCCGGATATGGAAGGCGCAACGATTCTGCCGTCTCATCCGACGATAGGAGGGAGCGAGCTCCGGATAGATCTCGCAATGGAGCCCGTGCGCGGTCGCGTGGGCGCAGCTCTTTTCGATCGTGCGGGCTGACCACGACGACATGGGGACGCACGGACCTAACTTGGTCGGCAGAGCAGTGACTACGTGGCGATGCGGCGAAGATGGCGAGCCAGTCAGGCGCCAGCCGGCGAGTCGGCGCGCCAAGGGTCGCGAGGGGACGCGACCATGCTGCCCGTCGAAGGCTCGCGCTCGGGCCGGAGCTCAATGCGGACGCGTTCTCGGCGTCGAAGACTCGCCAGGGACGCCCAGGGAGCGGCCGAACATGGAGGTTTTGTTGAGCGCAGCCGACTCGTTCCGCCTCAATCTGGTGGTGTCGCCCATGCCCGTCGTGGCCGGCAGGGCCGGCGTTGCGACTCGATGAGGAGCACGATGCGTCGCACATACCTCGGGATCGACTGCGGGACCCAGTCCACGAAGGCCTTGCTCTTCGATGCGGAGGACGGAGCGGAGCTCGCCACCGGTCGGGCCGACCATGATCTCGTGAGCACTCCGGACGGGGCACGCGAGCAGGACCCTCGCTGGTGGGTGGCAGCCGCCGAGATGGCGATCCGTCAAGCTCTTGCCGGCGCTCCCCGGGTCGAGGTCGCGGGGATCGGTGTGTCCGGGCAACAGCACGGTCTCGTCGCGCTCGACGCCGCGGGCGTCCCAGTGCGCCCGGCGAAGCTCTGGAACGACACCTCGACCATCTCGGAGTGCGATGCCCTCACGGCGCGGATGGGGGGCGAGGTCGCGGTTCACGCCGCGACGGGCAATGTGTTCCTCGCCGGCTACACGGCCCCCAAGGTGGAATGGCTGCGCGTCCACGAGCCTGCCGCGTACGCCGCCGCCACCGGGCTCTGCCTGCCGCACGACTACCTCGACCTCTGGCTCACTGGCGAGTTCGCGACCGAGGCTGGAGACGCGTCGGGCACGGCGTACGTGGACGTGCGGCGGCGGGAGTATGCGCCGGCAGTGCTGGCGGCCATCGACGCCAACCGTGACTGGGATGCGTCCCTGCCACCGATCCTGGCCTCAGGGGCCGTGCTGGGCACGCTTCGGCCGGCGGCGGCGGCGGCACTCGGGCTCCCGCCCGGGATCCCGGTCTCGACCGGTGGCGGCGATAACATGTGCGCCGCCATCGGAGTGGGGGCCGTGGAGCCGGGCATGGCCGTGATGAGCCTGGGCACCTCGGGCACGGTATTCGGGTACTCGGTCGCCCCGGCGATCGACCCGCTCCGCGAAGTCTCGGCGTTCTGCGACTCGACTGGCGGCTGGCTCCCGCTCGCCTGTGTCCTCAACTGCGCGCTGCCGCTCGACTGGGTTCGGGGCTTGTTCGGGCTCGACCACGCCGGATTCGACGCGCTGGCGATGTCGGCCGCGCCGGGGGCTGCTGGCCTGGCGTTCGTCCCGTACCTCGACGGCGAGCGCACGCCGAATCGGCCTGCAGCCGCGGGCGAGATGCTTGGCCTGCGCGCGACGCACGGCCGCGCGGAGATCGCGCGGGCCGTGCTGGAGGGCGTCACGGCCGGCCTCGCGCACGCAGTCCAAGCGTTCGAGCGCACCGGCGTCACGGCGGACGAGATCCTGCTCGTCGGTGGAGCCGCCCGGAGTGACGGATGGGGGCAGATCCTCGCGGACTGGCTGGGCCTCCCGATCGTCCGCCCCGCGGTTGCCGAGGCGGCGGCGCGAGGCGCCGCCATCCACGCCGCCCACGTCGTGGGGGGCGCACCGCTCGCCCGTGCCCCGGTGTCCGGCTCTCGGTGGACACCGGGTCGGTCGGCCGCGACCGCCGACACCGCCACGCGCTACCGCGACCTGCTTGCGACCCGATGATCTCACCTGCACGCACACCAGGAGCAAGACCCATGAGCCAGCCGTTCTTCTCCACTGTCGAAGGCCGTATCCCGTTCGGTGGCCTCGCCGCCACCGACCCGCTCGCGTTCAAGATCTACGATCCCGGCCGGCTCGTGCTCGGCAAGCGGATGGAGGAGCACCTCCGGATCGGCGTCTGCCTGTGGCACTCGTTCGCGTGGGACGGCCGCGACATGTTCGGCTCGGGTACCCTCGACCGGCCGTGGTTGGACCCCGCGCTCGACCCAATGGCCGCGGCGAGGACGAAGATGGCCGCCGCTTTCGAGTTCCTTGACAAGCTCGGGGTACCCTACTACTGCTTCCACGACATCGACGTGGCACCGGCGGGCTTCACGTTCCGCGAGTTCAAGGCCAACCTCGATGCGCTCGCCGACGACGCTCTCGGCTACCAGGAGCGAACGGGCGTGAAGCTCCTGTGGGGCACCGCGAATCTGTTCACCCATCCGCGCTACCAGGCGGGTGCCTCGACGAACCCCGATCCCGAGGTGTTCGCGTACGCGGCCGCGCAGGTCACGAACATGCTCGCGGTGACGAAGCGACTGGGCGGGACGAACTACGTCCTGTGGGGCGGCCGCGAGGGGTACGACACGCTGCTCAATACCGACCTCCGCCGGGAGGGTGAGCAGCTTGCCCGCTTCCTCCGCCTCGTCGCGGAAGAGAAGCAACGCATCGGCTTCGAAGGGACGCTTCTTATCGAGCCCAAGCCCATGGAGCCGACGAAGCATCAGTATGACCACGACGTCGAGGTCGTCCACGGCTTCCTCGCCCACCACGGCCTAGAGGGCGAGTACAAGGTCAACATCGAGGCGAACCACGCGACGCTCGCCGGACGCAGCTTTCACCACGAGGTCGCATATGCGGCGGCCCACGGGATCCTGGGCTCGATCGACGCCAACCGGGGCGACCCGCAGAACGGCTGGGACACCGACCAGTTCCCGAACTCCGTCGACGATCTCGTGATGCCGCTCTACGAGATCCTCCGCGTCGGCGGCCTCGGTACCGGCGGCTTCAACTTCGACGCCAAGCTCCGGCGCCAGTCGATCGCGCGTAACGACCTGTTCCACGCCCACATCGGCGGCATCGACACGCTCGCGCGGGCGCTGCTCGCCGCCGCGGCGCTCGTCGAGGAGGGTACGCTCGCCGCCATGGTCGAGGCACGCTACGCCGGCTGGGGCGGCGAGTTCGGCACGGCGATCCGCGAGGGCCGCCTCTCCCTCGCCGACCTCGCCGACCGTGTTCGGGCCGGCGAGATCGACCCGCGGCCCGTGAGCGGGCAGCAGGAACTGTACGAGAACGTCGTGAACCGGGCGATCTGGTCGGGCGGCGCGCCTGCGGCATGAACGACATGAGGCTGGCCGGGGATTATCGGCCGCGATCGGACCGTGCCCCTACGGGAGCTGTTCGACCGCATCGAGGCGGATGTAGCGCGCTACGAACGCCGGCTCGTCGAACTGAGCACGGGCGACCTCGCGAGGAAGGGGTTGCAGCCCTGAAGGGTTCAATAATCCGAATCACGCCGCCCGCCGATACTCGTGGATCAAGCCGCCGAGCACGTCCCTTCGTTCGACCATCGTTCGGGTCGTCCCCCGGACCTGCGGTGCTCCGTCACCGGCGGGCACAGCCAAGCGCAGTCCCCGATGTGGTCGCTCCTCGAGGTAATGGGCAACGTACGCCTGGAGAACCCGCTCGAGGTGCCGACGACCGTAGATCAGGACGTGGTCGAGGCACTCGCGGCGCACGGTCCCCACGAACCGCTCTGCGAACGCATTCGCCCTGGGGGACCGGATCGGGGTTCGGATGATCCGGACGCCCTCGGCCCGAAGCACCGCATCGAAGGGCGTGGGGATCGGAAACCCGGATTCGATCACGCCCGGCACCGTAGTACTCGTGGATGAGCCCGCCAAGCAGATCTCGCCGGCGAACGTCGTGCGGACTAACGGGGATCGGGTCCCGCGCTTCGGCGCGGGGAGGGGCGAGC
>JBIOII010000045.1:0-14552 GCA_044449785.1 Candidatus Limnocylindrales bacterium | reverse complement strand
GCGCCGCGCCGCGCCCGGCCGCCCCGCTCCCTCCCTGCCGGGCGAATTTGCGCGACAGCAGCCCTAGTAATGCTATGTCGCGACGAGGCGGCCCAGGCCTCGACCGGACCCTTGCCGAAACCCGTTCCGAGCGTGGTCCGACGGGCAACTGCCCCGGTGACGCCGCAGAATGGGTGGATGCCCGACGCGCGCCCACGTACGATTATTGGGTTCGATATTGCGCAAGAACCGCCCACGGGTTAGGCCATCGCCTGGCGACGAGCCCGACCCCGCCGGCCCCGAGCCCTGAGCCGCGAGCCCGGGCCGGCACGAGCGGGCCTAGCCCATCAGGTACTGGATCATCCCGAGTGTTCCCGCGCCGAGCAGCACGACGGTCACCGTCCACAGGAGTGCGGCCCGGAAGCGCGAGTTGGCGAGGTCGCCGAGCAACTCGCGATCGCCGGTCAAACGGACGAGGAATGCCAGCGGCAGCGCAAGGACGATGACGTTGAAGACCATCGAGCCGACGCACAGCCGGACGAGGTCCCGGGAGACGAGCACGACCGCAGCCGCAGGCAGGACCTCGACCAGGTAGACGGCGTAGAAGCGGCGCGCCTGGCTCGGCTTGAGGTTGAGGCTGCGAGGCCAGCCCATCAACTCGCCGATTCCCCACGCAGCCGACAGCGAAACTACCACCAGCGCCAGCAGCCCCGAGCCGACGAGCCCGATCGCGATAAGCCAGCCCGCGCCGCCGCTGGCGAGTCGGGCCAGTCCCTCCGGGAGGCCGGCCAGGTTCGTAGCCGAGGGCGGGACCGGCGCGGCCGACTTCATCGCCGCGGCCGCCGCGATCACTATCGCCGCCATGAGCGCCTGGCTCGCGAATGCACCGACGACCGTCTCGACGCGCGACCCGTGCAGGTCCTCTCGGCACAGCTTCTTGTCGACGCTCGCCGACTGCTGATAGAAGAGCATCCACGGCATGATCGAAGCCCCGACCATCGCGACGACCAGGGCGAAATAGTCGTGTGGCATGTCGCTCGGGACCGGACTGAGATCCGAGACCAGGTGCGCGAGGTCCGGGCGACCGGCGACCGCCAGCACCACGAAGCTGAACAGCGCCAGCGACAGCACCAGGGCAAGCCGCTCGAACAGCGTGTACCCGCCGGTCAGGACCATCGATGCGTGGATCGCTAGGGCCCCGATGATGGCGAGCGGAGCTGGAATCCCCAGGATGCCCGCTCCGAGGGCGATACCGGCGAACTCGGCCACGTAGGCCACGAAGTTGATGACCGCCATGCCGACGACGGATACCGCCGCCCAGCGCCTGCCGTATCGGTACAGCACAAGTTCGGCGTGGCCCTTGCCGGTGGCCAGTGCAAGTCGCGCGGTCATCTCCTGGACCAGGAAGAGGATCGGGACGATTGCGAACACGGGTAGCAGCAGCGCGTACCCGGATTCGGTTCCGCCCTTCCCGGCGGTGATGACGCTCGGCGCGTCGACGTCGGCGAGCATGACGACCCAGGCCGGGCCGACGATGCGGAGCCACCGGGCGATGCCGGGCGCGTGCATTGCCCCGGCCAGGGATCGGATGCCTCCGACGACGCTCACGCCCGAACCATAACCGGGGCCATTGCCAATCCGGAGGGCCGACACGCACTGTCTGAAGTGCCTCCGGCCCCCTCGACCGCGCCGTCCGGCCCCCACCAGCTCAGAGAGGTCGCGGCGCTGCTGAACGGTCCGACCGGACGCCTGACGGTCTATTACGGCGGAGCTGACGCGCCGGTGCCAGGCTGCAACTCGAGGCTCAGTCAGCGGCCGCCGCCTCGCCCACCGAGAGCACGTCCACGCCGAGCCGTTCGAGCGCGCTCAGGACCGCCTTCATCGAGGCCGTGGTGATGTTCTGGTCTATGCCGACGCCCCAGCGCGACTCGCCGTGGGAACGGACCTCCACGTAGGCGACGGCAGTGGCCTCCTCGCCGGCACCGAGCGCGTGCTCCGCGTAATCGAGCACGTCCACGTCCACGCCGAGGTCGCGGCGCAGGGCATGGACCAGGGCGGAGATCGGGCCGTTACCCTCGCCTGAGATGGTCATGGTGGCGCCGGGCGCAGCCAGCCGGGCGGTGATGTCCACGCTGCCGTCATTCGAGCCCGTGTCGTACCCGGCGAGCCGGATCCGCGGCTCCGCCGGCAGATACTCGGCCGCGAACGCGTCCCACATCTCGTCGGCCGTGATCTCCGTGCCGGTGCCTTCGGTGATCACCTTGATGCACCGGCTGAACTCGATCTGGAGCCGGCGCGGCAGGTCCACGCCGTGCTCAGTCTTCATGATGTAGGCCACGCCGCCCTTACCGGACTGACTGTTGACCCTGATGACGGCTTCGTAGCTGCGGCCGACGTGCTTGGGGTCGATCGGCAGGTACGGGACCGCCCAGGTCTCGTAGCTCGGCGGCAGGGCCTCCATGCCCTTCTTTATCGCGTCCTGGTGGGAGCCCGAGAACGACGTGTAGACCAGGTCGCCGACGTACGGGTGGCGCGGCTCGACGGGCAGGCGGTTGCAGTGCTCGGCCACGCGCCGCAGGCCGTCGATGTCGCTGATGTCGAGGTTCGGGTCTACGCCCTGGCTGAACATGTTCATTGCCAGGTTCACCACGTCCACGTTGCCGGTCCGCTCGCCGTTGCCGAAGAGCGTGCCCTCGATGCGGTCCGCTCCGGCCATCAAGCCGAACTCGGCGGCGGCCACGGCAGTGCCCCGGTCGTTGTGCGGGTGGAGCGAGAGGACCAGCGAGTCGCGCCGCGGAACGCTATGCCCGAACCACTCGATAGCATCGGCGTAGATGTTGGGCGTGTACATCTCGACCGTGGCCGGCAGGTTGAGGATGATCGGCCGCGACGGTGTGGGCCGGATGACATCCATGACTGCGGCGCAGATCTCAACCGCGTAATCGATCTCGGTCCCGGTGAAGCTCTCCGGCGAGTACTCGTAGCGGATCTCCGTACCCGCCACCCGCGCCTCCTGCTCGAGGCAGATCTTCGCCGCGTCGACGGCGATTGCCGTGACACCATCCTTGTCGAGCCGGAAGACCACGCCCCGCTGCAGGATCGAGGTGGAGTTGTAGAAGTGGACGATGGCCCGCCTGGCACCCCGCAGGCACTCGTAGGTGCGCTCGATCAGCTCGCGACGGCACTGCGTCAGGACCTGGATCGTGACGTCGTCGGGGATCAGGTCGTCTTCGATGAGCTGGCGAATGAAGTCGTAGTCCGGCTGCGAGGCAGACGGGAAGCCGACTTCGATCTCCTTGAAGCCCATTCCGACCAGTGCCCTGAACATCTGCAGCTTCCTGCCTGGGTCCATGGGGTCGATGAGGGCCTGGTTGCCGTCTCGCAGATCGACCGAGCACCAGACCGGCGCGTGCCGGATCTCCCGGTTAGGCCACTCGCGGCCGACGCGGAGCGGTAGAGGGCGGAAGGGCACGTACTTCTCGACCGGCATCTTCTTCGGGTTGGCTGGTACGGGAGGCATTTCGGGTTCCTTCTCGATCTCTGTCGTGTCCGCGATCCTGGCTGCGGTTCCGCCCTGATTCGGTCTTCCGGGGAAACAAAAACCTCCTGCGCTGGCGCAGGAGGCAGTTCGGCGAGCACCCACACGGGGCTCGCCTCAGGTAAGGAGCAGGCCGCTGTCGAAGAGTTTCCTGTACACGGTGCCGCGTAGTGTAGCGGTTCGCGCGCCGTCGCGAAACCGCCAACCGCATGAGAAGAAAGTCGGGTGGACAGCGGCGGCGGGGCCCACCGACCGTCATCCTTGCCGCGGCCGCCCCCACCCGACAACGAGGAGTCAGCCCTGGACACCTGGAAGTTCTACGACATCACCCACCGCGATCACGTCGTGTGCAACCCGAGCAGCGTCGAGAAGCTGGACGAGATCATCGGCCTGCTCGACCTCCCACCTGCCCCGCGCGTCCTCGACATCGCCTGCGGCAAGGGCGAGTTCCTGCTGCGAACGGCGGAGCGCTACGGCGGTCCGGACGGCCGCGAGTTCAGCGCCGTGGCCGTCGACTTGTCGCCCTTCGTGATCCGGGACCTGCGCGAGTCGGCAGCAAAGCGCATACCGGCGGCCCAGATCGAGTCGCTGGTTCTAGACGGCGCAGCCTATCGAGCCGAACCGGCGTCCTTCGATCTCGCCTCGTGCATCGGCGCCAGCTGGACCTTCGGTGGGCACCGCCAGACGATTCGGGCCATGGCCGCAGCCGTCAAGCCCGGCGGCAAGGTACTGGTCGGCGAGCCGTTCTGGAAACGAACCCCCAATCCCCACTACCTCGCGTGGTCGAAGCTCCGAGCCGACGAGTTCGACAGCCACGAGGTCAACGTCGAGGCGGGCGTCGCCGAGGGGCTCGTGCCCTGGTTTGCCATGGTCAGTTCCGACGCCGACTGGGATCGCTACGAAACACTGCAATGGCGGGCGGCAGCCCGGCACGCCGCAGCCCACCCAGACGATCCCGACCTGCCCGAGCTGACGGAGCGGGTTCTCAAGGCGCGGACCGGATACCTGCGCTGGGGCCGCGAGACGATGGGCTGGGCGCTCTACCTGTTCGCGCGACCGTAAGGATACCGGGCGTCGGCACGACGCCCGGCAGGGAGCATCTGTCGACCCCTACGGCTGGGTGATGATGACGTCACTGGCCGTCAGGGTCCGTCCGCCGAGGGCTCCGGACGCGCTGGGAACCGGCGTCTGGCTGGCCAACGCCGCGGTGTCGATCTGAACCGTCACGCTGCTGCCGACCTGGATGGCGCTCGGGCTGGCAGAAGTCTCTCCGCGATAAGTCGTGGTCCCCGAGAGATCGACCGTCACGATGGTTCCGTTCGCTTCCTGGATCGTCATCGTAGAGCCGTTGATCGACTGGACGGTCCCGCTGATACCACCGGCCACGGCACTGAGGCCGGCGCGCCCCGTCAGGGTGCTCGGGTTGAAGGTTTGCCCGGGAGCGAGCGACGGCCGAGCGAAGGCGGCTCGGCCAGTCGGGTTCGCCGCGGCCGCGGCGCCTGGAGCAGTCACGTGGCCCAGGGCAAAGCCGATTCCGCCGACGGCAACGAGAAAGGCGATCGACAGCAGAGCCGTCGTCGTACGGTCCGGCTTGGCCGTCTGCTTTGCACGCCCCGTCGAAGATTTCATTGGCCGTCCAAGTTCGTCCATTTCGTCTTCCTACTCGTCAAGTTCACATGCCGCACGTTCGTGGCCGGTTCGCTCCGGCTCCCGGCTGAGAGAGCGGAGCTCGAGGTCAGGAAGTGGGACCCGAGACCAGCGGTATGGTCCCGTCGGCTGAACCGACACTGAAACCCATGGGCCATAAATACTGAAAGCGTGCCAGGTCCGGCGTCGCCCAGGAGCCGTCGATTCGGAGGAGATGGGCGGCCGACCGGCAAGCGCGTGGGACAGGTCGGCCGGCACGTTGCCGGCGGCACCGGACGCGGCCCGCACTCAGAGTGGAAGGCCGCGCTCCGTCGCCTCGGCGCGCAACAAGTGCCCATGCTTCGGCAGAGCGATCGAATCGAACCGAGCGACCAGCCAGGTCATAGCGTAGATGGTTGCCATCACGACGACCGTCCCGCCGAAGGAGTACGAACCACCCAGGAGAAGCCCCTCGATCACGCTGCGGATGTGGGTCTCCATCACTCCGGCTCCTTCATCCGCGGCAGTTAGTCGGTCGCATCGTCGGTCCACTCGCTGACGAACGAGACAGGCCAGACCCGCGGCGAAGCGGGCGCGAGCCGCCTCTTCAAGCTGGCTACTTCCTCGTAGAGCCGAGGCCAACACCGCTGTGCGAGGCGCTCGGCCTCGCGCTCGCCTGCATCCGTGACCCGGTAGCGGCGCGGCGTGCCCGCCAGGGCCTGGAGAAAGCCGTCTTCGGTCAGGTCGTGGAGGAGCGCATAGCCCGGCGGTGCGATCTCGAGCAGCCGCGCCGTCGAAGCGACCGCGTTGACCACCTCGAGCCCGGTCAGAGGGCCAGCGGCTTCGATCTCGCGCAGGACAAGCAGCGAGAGCACATCTGTGTTCGTGCTGAAGGCACCTGGAACGTTGGTCGGCGCCTCAGGCGGCTCGACCGTCTTCGTGATCATTGTCGCCACCTTTCTGGGTGCATCCGGGCTCGCCCGAACGCATCGCGAAGTCTGCCAGTCGCCAGCTTTCGGCCTGACATTCCGCCTCCCATCGCGACTTCCAGACCCAGCGTGAACGCCTCACCTGAAAAACAAGCCGATATCGCGGCCGGTTGGCCAACGAGAGAAGAGGCGCGCGAGCTGCGACCGATCCGCCGCGCGGGCCAAGACTGAAGACCGTCAGAGCCTCTTGACCACATATATAGACTAGTCTAAGACCAGATGACAGGAGTTCAGTGACATGCGCCAGGTCGGGGCCTACGAGGCCAAGACTAATCTCCCCCGACTGCTCGACGAGGTTGCCTCCAGTGGGGAACCGATCGCCATCACCAAACACGGAGTCGCGGTGGCCGTGCTTGGTCCCGCGTCCACGCGCCCGAACCTGACGGCGAGCGAGGCGATCGCCGGCTTGCGCGCCTTCCGAGACAGCCATCGATTGGACGGGCTTCCTCTTCGTGAGCTCATCGACGAGGGGCGGCGGTGAGCTTCGTCATCGACGCCTCGGTCGCGCTCGCATGGTGCTTCGCCGACGAAGTCTCTCCCGTCGCGGACGCGGCGCTGGATCGGCTCAACAACGAGGAGGCGCTCGTTCCCTCCATCTGGCCGCTCGAGGTCGCCAACGGCCTGAGGACGGCCGAGCGCCGCGGCCGTCTCGATCTGGCCGACCTCGCGCGTATCCGCGAGCTGCTGATTTCTCTGCCGATACAGGTCGAGGCGATCGACCTGGAGGTGGCTCTGGGCGAGGTGTCCGATCTCGCGCGCAACCTGGACCTGACCGCCTACGACGCCGCCTACCTGGCCCTGGCCGCCAGGCGTGGGCTCGTCCTGGCCACGATCGACGAGAGTCTGAAGAGAGCTTGTAATACGGCCGGGGTCAAGCTCATCGAGTAGGTTTGGGGGGACCAGGATGAGGGAACTCTCGCCCGACTGGATTTGACTACGTGCGTCCGCGAAAACGACGCGATGCGTGGGCCGATGGCGATCCTAACCCAATGAGTGGCTCCGGCGGGCGGGCCCCGGGCGCCTGCTGAATTCCGGAATGGACTACGCCGAACTCACGCTCCTCCGCCCCGGCCGCTCCCGCGCGTGGCTGGCAGACGCACTCCGGGAATGCGCCACCTGTCACCAGATCGTCCCGCGTCGATCCCCGACCCAACGTCACTGCGCGGATTGTCGGCGTGCTCGCAAGCGCACGCAGAGTCGCGAGGCGGCGGCACGCATGCGGCGAAACGCTCCCTAAGCCGAATGGGACGCACTGGTCGGGGCGAGAGGATTTGACCCTGCCATTCCCACGTGCCGGATCGTCGTGCCGAGTGGGATCGCGGCGGCTCTGCGGACGGGTGCCTAGACACGAGCGGCTGATGGGCTGACGCAATGGAAAGGCAAGGTGGCCACGCGTGGGCGTTCGAGGGCGATCTCGACCCCGCGCGGCTCGCGAGCATGACCGCCGAGATCGAGTCGACCGCCTGCTGCAGGCGCTAGCCCGGGACGCGTGATCCCGATCTGGCGGGTCACCGTGACACTCTCGGCAGCAGTGCCTCGATTCACTCTTGCCTGATGATATCGACCGAGAGCTCCACCGCCGGAATCGTTCCCCTGTTCTCGAGCCAATGGGTCGTGTTCCGATCCTCGGGCCAGCCCACTCCCAGCCCATAGTCCGTAGCGACCCCGTTTCGATGGTCAGTGATCGTTCCCTGCAAGATGTAAACGGTGCCCGGTCTGCCTTTGTGGTCGTGAATCGGGCCGAAGACGCCACCAGGCTCGATGGTCACCATTCGCATTCGAAGTCGGCGCCGTTCCATGCCCTCGATCTCAGGGCCAAGGTCAACCGTTGCAAGCAACTCCGCCGTAACACCCTTCGTCTCAGGTGCCACCTGTTCGTTGCTCATCGTGCTCTCCTCTATCAGTACTCGCCCTTGATAACGAAGAACGAACCTCGGATCGTGCCGGCCAGCTTCGACTTCTGCCTGGCGAACTTGAACCGCGATGCGAGCTCGGCCGGAACTTCCATCCCGTCCGAGAGCTTGAACCCCACCGCCCGCTTGCCGGCGTCGTCGAGGTTGTACAGCACGTTGATCGACAGGCCGCTCTCGTAGAAGACGTAGGCCCACTTGATGTTCTCGACCTGGAAGATCGCCGCCTCGAGCGGGCGCGACGAGATGACGAGGTCGCGCTCCTCACGCAGGATGCGGTGCACCCACTCGACGGTCTCCCTGGCCTCGCCCGCCGGCTCGACCGTGAAGTCGTGGCCGTACTTGTTCTTGAAGTAGCGGGCCTCGTTCGCCCGGAGGCCGGCGAGCGCAGGAGCCACGGGAGATGACTCCAGGCCGATGGTCGACACATTGGTGAAATCCACGACGTAGGACATGGCTATCTCCTTGTGCCACCGAAAGGCGTCCGACGTCGGGCACCCGTCGCGCACTCAACGCGGTAATCGCAGGGACCGTTCTTCCAGGCCGCACTGCCGCTCGGAATGGAATGTACCCGGTGGCGGTGACAGGCACTTATCGAGCCACGATCGGAGACGGAGAACGCAACGCTGGGGCCACTGCATCGTCGACGACTCCCGGCGGCCGGGCAACCGTCAGGTCGGCTCGACTCGCAGCCGGACATTCAGGTCGGTCGGTGCAGGATCGACATCCCGCGACAGCTTCACAATGCCAGGTCAGACCCGTGTAGAAGCCGGAATCGAGCGTGGGGTGGCCGCTTCGATTGACCCACCTACTCGAACGGCCGGTGCGAGAGGAGTCACACCGACCGTAGCGACCTGAATGTCCCACTCGTGCTCGAGTGTGAGGTGGTCGGCACGGACCGGTGGGTGGTCCTCGCCGGGTAGGTGTGTCGCACCCCGCCAGAACACATCGACGAACCGAGCCGCTCCACGTTGAATCCTGAGGTACGGGATCTACGAACACCCAAGAAGTGGACGCCGGGCGTCGCCCCGGGTGCGACGGTGGTGACCGACGGCTGGCCCGCCCACTACGAGGCGACCGAGGGCCGATACAGGCACCCCGCTCGCCGATGAGTTTCCGTCCGAACCGCAGTCTATGCATCGACGATCACGAACGGCGGGCCACCTGCCCGCCGTTTTGCAGGGAGCGATGACCATGAAGCTGATCGCAACGATGATGCTGAGCGTGGACGGCGTGTACCAGGGCCCCGGAGGCCCCGATGAGGACCGACGCGGCGGGTTCGACCGCGGCGGATGGGTGGCGCCGCACGGCGACGAGGAGAGCTGGCGCTTCATCACCTCGATGTTTGAGAGCGCGGACGCGCTGCTGCTCGGACGCAAGACCTGGGAGATCTGGGAGACGTACTGGCCGCTCCACGACAACGGCGATCCGGTCTCCCACGGCATCAACGTCCTGCCCAAGTACGTGCCCTCGACCACGCTCAAGGACCCGACGTGGCAGAACACCCACGTCATCGAAGGCGGCGTCGAGGCGGCGGTGCGCGAGCTCAAGGCGAAGCCCGGGCGCGAGCTCCAGGTCCATGGCAGCGGCGTGCTGCTCCGTTGGCTGCTCGAGCGCGACCTCGTCGACGAGCTCAACCTGCGGCTCGTCCCCGTCGTGGTGGGCGACGGGCTCCGGCTGTTCCCGGAGCACGGACAGACGCATGCCCTGACGCTGGTCGAGTCGCTGTCGACGCTGTCCGGAGAGACGATCCTGACCTATCGACCGACCGGCCGCGCGACTTTCGGGACCGCCGGGGAGTGACGCCGGCGCTGAGTCGGCCCTACCCACCATCAACGATCAAGGAGGACCTCACATGGGCAAGGTCGTGGCCGGGGCGACGGTCTCGCTAGATGGCTATGTCGCCGGGCCGAACGAGTCGGGCTTCGAGCACCTGTTCGCCTGGTTCGCCGGGGGTGACTTCGAGTTCCCGAGCGTGAACCCGTCCGTCCAGATCCGCCTGGCCGAGCCGGACTACCGATACATGCGCGACGTCGTCGAGGGCATCGGGGTGTTCGTGATCGGGCGCCGGATGTTCGACTTGAACGACGGTTGGGGCGGCCGGCACCCGTTCGACAAGCCGATCGTCGTCGTCACGCACTCGGTGCCCCAGCCCTGGGTCGCCGCCCATCCCGACGCGCCCTTCACGTTCGTCACCGACGGTCTGGCGGCGGCCATCGAGCGGGCGGGGGCGATCGCGGGCGATCTGAACGTCTGCGTCACGCCGGGCAAGATCGCGAGCCAGTGCCTCGAGCTGGGCTTGCTCGACGTGATCTGGATCGACCTCGTGCCCGTGCTGCTCGGCTCCGGTGTGCGATTCCTCGACGAACTGAAGGCAGCGCCGATCCTCCTCGATGGGCCGGACCTGCTCGTCGAAGGGTCTCGCGTAACCCACCTGCGGTACCAGATCCGTCGCTTCTGAGGCAGCGGGACCCGCTGACATCTCATGGTGGCGCCTGCATGACATGCTGCTTGGGCGCCGGACCTGGGAGATCTGGGAAGCGTACTGGCCGCACCACGACAAGGGCGATCCGGTCTCCGACGGTCAACGTCCTGCCCAAGTACGTGCCCTCGACCACGCTCAAGGACCCGACGTGGCAGAACCCCACGTCATCGAAGGCGACGTCGAGGCGGCGGTACGCGAGCTCAAGGCGAAGCCCGGGCGCGAGCTCCAGGTCGATGGCGGCTTCGATGTCGAGGGCAGCACGTTGGTCGCTGCTCATCCTCAGCCAAACGAAAACGCCTGGCTGATTGGCCAGGCGTTGATGAATGCCGGATTGTTGCCTACGCAACTAGTGATGGGAATGGTCGGGGTGAGTGGAGTCGGGCCGCGGGTAACTCGCTCATCGGGGATCTGGATCTCGCGTCTTTACCGGGGGCGCGTCCTCGTGACTATGGGCGGCACCAGGCCACCGCTGCGCTCCGTGCGCTCTGCATGACGCGTTAGCTCTCGTCCGTGGTTCATCGGATGTGCTGGATATCTTCGGGGCGCGAGGAGTGGAGCCGACAGATTACGGGTATTCATCCGCGGCCCCTGGAGCTGGTAGGCAGAGGCAGCGGCGTCGACCTGACCGGACCGGGCTCGAGCGCCCACAGGCGAAAGGCGTGGCGCCCATGCTCTACTCGATACTGCTGGCGGCGACCTCGCTGGTCGACGCGGTGGCCTAGTCGCAATCAGCTGAGATCCGTTGAAGCCAACCCGATTCTGCTAGGCAGGAGAAGGCCGGCCTCCTCTGCGGCAGGTCGGCCTTCTCCTGAGACTCGTCGAGGAATGTCGCGGGCGTAGTCTTCGTGCCTGCAACACCCTATGGGTACGGTTGGATGTATGGACAGTCCTTGGCGGGATCGAAGCAGACGTGGTCGCTGTACGGAATGTAGGCAGACCTAGACTGGCCGTCCCGCTCGTAGTTGAGCCTATAGCCGTGGATGGAGACTTCTGAATTCGGGAGCTGGAATGCGACAATGGCCTGAACTTCGCCATCGGACGCAGAGATGACCGCATTTGCCAAGGGTTGTGCGAGCTTCTTCTGGCCGTCGGGCGCCGCCGAAGCAGGGAACATGCCCATCGCGCCGCCCGCAGGAACGATTAGCACGTAATACGACTGGTAGCTGATTGCCGGATCAAGACCCAAGGGAACGATTGAGATCATTGTCGCGTCGGGTCCAGGCGATATAGAGAATCCACTCGTTCCGAGCCACATCTGCTCGCGTGGTGTGAAGTGGCTGTTGAACTCACCCGACGGATCGCCAACGGTGAAGTCAGTCTTGTTGTCTGTCGATCCTGCCGAACAGCCCGACATGAACAAGCCGGCCACGGTAGCGATAACAAGCAGCGACGCGAGGTGGCGGGGCCGATCAGAGGAGCAGCGAGCCAAGTTTGGCCTAATGGTTCGCTTCATAAACTCGTCGAGACGCATTCGGTAGGGCGTTGTCGCCGTAGATGTAGTGGTGGTTTTCGGAACCCGTAAACTGGTAGCTGATTTCCGCGTCGACACTAGCCCCTGTCTGTCCGCCCAAGGAGATCCCGGCGACCGACACTACGCCCGAGTAGTCAATCAGGGCCGACGAGGTATGGGCCCATCCTCCATTCCAGAAGATGTCCGTCGTGTAGCCAGAGTTTCGGGCGGCCACCGCGGGATTTCCACTCCGGATGATTCCGTAGCTGTTGTTGTAGCTGGTAGGCAGAACCATCCACTCGCCCATGTACGTGAGGTTCCAGTTGTTGGACCGGCAGTATCCGTACAGTGCGTACTGGTTGAAGTAGAACGGCGCCTCAACCCACCAGTTGTCGTTCGGGTTGTTGTGCGCGTAGTACTTCGTACCGATGCTGGTGCCGATGTGGACATCGGCTCCGAGTTCTACAAGGCCGCTCGTGAACTTGAAGCCCTCGTCAACGTTCGAGTCTGCGTAGATGCCGTACTGGAAACTATTGTCCTGGACGTCAGTCGCGTCATGGATCTCGCCGATGACGGTCCAGTTCCAGTCATACCCGGCACCGTGCCCGACGTACTGTTCAGCGACCAAAAGAGATTGATGCACGTGTCGGTCGCAGAGACCATCGGGGTGAGCCCGCCCGCCGCCGAAGCCTTGGCGCTCGCTGAGTGCATGGCCGTTTGCATCGCGGTGTCCTCTGTAAGGGACACAGGGCCGTTCATCATGCGGCTAGCCTCCGCGGCTTGACCGCTGTCAGTTCCAAGGTATATAGGGGTTACGGTCGATGCAAGCGGCATGCCGTTGCCGTCGAGTGACATGGACTGGATGTTCAGCCACCCGTTGTTGTTCGCTGCCATCGATCGCTCAGCGGCAGTGGGAACGAATCTCGCCTGGCCCATCGCGTCCGTTTGGGTCTTGTGGGACCCGAAGTGGATGCGGGCGGAGCAGGGCGTCGGATGGTCGATCGAGGCTATGGTCATGTTGGACGTGTCGGCCCCAGCGAATGCGGGGGTGCTTGGCAGGACAGCGAAGTCAACGGGAACGTTCGAGGCAAGTCCGCCGCTCGCCGTCCGGGCGACGACAGCGAAGGAGCCAGGAACCGAGGCCGGTTGCGCGGCGGCAACCGTGGGAGCGGCGACTGTTGCGGCCAGGATGAGTTCACAGGCCGCTTTGGGCCACAGAAATAGGAGGAATCAGATGCCGGCTCGTGTGAAGGCCCATCCATTCTTGACCCTGCTGGCGGTGGTCTCCGCGATCCTGATCGTGGTCGGCCGGGTCAACCACGATCAATCGTGGGGCACCTGGGTCTTTGTCGCCGGAATCGCGGTCCTCGTAGTTGCAGGCGCCCTCTTCGTCATCCCGACAAAGAGATGATCGAGACGACCTCATTTCGGGCGTGTCGCCGCCGACCTACGACTCGAGTGGGGACCAACCTTGCCGCTTGAGTGGGACGACCTACCTGAATGGTCGGGGCGAGAGGATTAGAGCCGACACACCGTCGCCATCTTTGCGGATCCCGGTCGCGAACATACCGAGCTACGTGGGTCGGGTCTGGAAGACGGCTTAAGGGCGTTCCTTCCAGCCTGCTGGAGCTCCGCTACGCTAAGCCCGCGACTTGACTTGTCTCGCGGGATCAGGCCTCGGAGGTCGCGGCCGAGGCTTCCCGGGCGTCGTGGACTGCGGCGATCGCGACCGTGTTCGTCGGCTCGTCGTAGAGGTAGACGATCAGCATCCAGGGCCACGGACCGAGGATCACCCGAAAGTCGCGCCAGCGCCCGTTCAGGCGCTTGCCGATCTGAGGGAACGAGGCCAGCGGCGCGATCGAGGCCCGGACTCGGACTACGGTGTCGGCGGGCAGGCTGCGTGTCAGGATCAGCTGGGCCAGGTCCGTTCGCGCACGTTGCGCGACGACGACATTTGCCATCGACTAGAGCTGATCGAGAGGGACGACGCGACCGCCCTTCACGTCGGCGAGGCCTTCCTGGGTCCGCTCCCATGCGCCTGGGATCGCGTCGAGGATCGCCGTGATCGTCGTGGCCTCAGCATCGACCTGATCGATCGCGGTCGAAAGAAGCGAGCGGGCGATCGTGCCCGGCTGGACGTACATCCGGGCCGCCATCTCGTTGAGCCTCGCGGCGTGCTCGTCATCGAGCACGACGTTGATCCGCTTGCCATGTTCGTTGGCCATTCTCGCCTCCTTCACGGAACTGCACGGGTCGTGTGTCGGAGTGTAGGCGCATGATGGCTCGACATCAAGCCTCGCCGGCACCTGCCCGGGCATAGGGAGATCGGCCTACTGGCTGAGGTGATGACCTGCCCGTGGGGACCGCTGCTCGTTAGACGTACGAGTCGCCGGCTGCGTGGGCGGGACATGCCCGGAGCATCGCCGCCGTCAGGCTGTGGGGTGCCATTTTTCGGTCGTCACGCAGCGACCTCGTACTCGTGGAGCAATCCTCCGAGCCGGTCGCTTCGCCGGACCTCGCGGGGCAATGCCGGTCCTGCCAAGATTGGCGGGGGAGTGGCCTCCGGAGCCTGGAG
>JBIOII010000044.1:0-14799 GCA_044449785.1 Candidatus Limnocylindrales bacterium | reverse complement strand
GCCTCACCCTCGGCGCGGGCGTCGGCTGCCGCAGTCGCAGCGATCGCAGCGGCGTCGCGCGACGCCTGCCGCACGGCCGCGCCGGCAAGGCTGACAGCGACGACGACGAGGAGCGCCGTCACGATGGCGCCGATCGCCAGCACGAGCATGTCCTGCGTGCCGGTGTCGATCGAGAAGCGGCTCGGATCGATCGCGGCGTAGCCGAGCGCTCCCAGGGCGAGCCCGGCCGCGAACAAGACCACGGCGCCGAAGGCGCGCAGCTTCATGTCCCGAACAGCCTACCAGGGTGGGAAAGGGGGGTCCTCTCCACTACGCGGGAATCAGGGGCCCATGCCGCCCCGCATCGCGAGGCGCTCGCGCTACAGAGGCCGTCTCCGATGCCCTTGGAGGGGGAGCGGATCAGTTGACCTTCGGGCGGTCAAGAGGACGCGGCGGCGGGAGAGTGAGCGCGCGACTGGGATCGGGGCTGGGTCGTCCGGTCGCGGGCCGCTAGGTCCCACCGGCAGCGGCACAAGCCCTTTGGGCAACCCTGATGCGGTAGCCGCGTCGCGCCGAGTTCCTCGCTGATGCGACAGATCTGCCCGTCGTCGGCCCGACAAACGTCGCAGCACGCCGCACTCGTGAGTTCGGCCTCCTTCGCGATCTCCGCGATACCGCGCAGCTCGGCGACGACTCCCTCGCGATGGAGCTCGACAAGCGCCTCGGGGGGCGGCAGTGGCGAGCCTGCGACGCGGAACAGCGCCATGGCCTGCTCGCGTCGAATACGAGACGCATCCTCCCACCGGTGGTCGGCCCTCGCGGATCGGAACGACCGATCGACCGCAGTCAGGTAGAGCGTTCGGGCAACTTCGACTGCGTCCTCAGAGGGCAACGCGGCCGCCAGTCGCTCGGTACGTTGGCCGGGCGCCCCGGCCGCAGCCGCAAGCTTGAGCCAGCGCTGTTGTTCCCGTATCCAGCGCCCGAAGTGAGCACTCCGCCGGCGCTCGGCATCGAAAATGGGGACCGCGTCCACTGTCAGGTAGACAGCTCGCCCGTCGACATGCTTCACGATGATCCGCCGGCGACAGCGCGGGCAGCCCCGGCTTGACATGGGCGGCGGCTGGAGCAGCCGTGCGCAGTAGGGACAGGCGAGTGCGACGGGGGAGGGCGCCCGTGCGGGCTTCGCCGGCGCGCCGCGGGGGACCGACGCGGGGCGCGAAGGATTGGCGCGGAGTTGGCCCTCCTCGCGCGGTCGAGCTTCGGGCGTGGGGCGAATCGCCTTCGTCCGGTTCGGGGATCGGGCATCCGAGAGAATCGCCGTCCCCTTGGCCTGCTCGACGGCCGGGCCTGCCCTGCGCAGGTCGACACGCACGGCGGCAGGGGCCGGCTCGATCGCCTTCGCTTGTGGTGCCTCGACACGCACGGCCGAATCCGCGCCCCGACCGGGTGCCGCGCCACGGGCAATGCCGAAGGCCTGAGCGAGGATGTACGCATCGGCCCTGCTCCGCCAGTCGTCGGCCGGGCCGACCTCGTCCGCCAGCCCCTGTCCCGCCACGACGCCGACGAGAGCTGCGGCGTCGGGTGCCGGCGGGGCGTCGACGTCGGGCCGTTCGGGCGCCGCCATGACGCCGACGAGATCCGGCGGCGTTTCGATCAAGCTGGGCGGGCGTGATGCACCCCGGCGTCCGGTGCTGACCGCGGGATCCGTGTCGCGCGGTGCCTGGGCCGCTATCGGCTGCTCCGTTTCGGCAAGGACGTCCGTTTGCGCCGGAGTGGAGGCGGTAGTGCCGCCGAAGATCTCCGCGAGCCGCGCGGCCGTCCGGTTCCGCGCGAGCTCGAGCTCGGCCTCGTCGATCTTCTCTCGCCGTCGCAAGAACCCTGGCACCTTTGCCAACGCTCCGATCCCTCGCTCGCGGGCGAGGGCGATCTGCCCCGTTCTCGCCCGGAGCCCAGCGAGCTGGGCAGCATCCGGGTAGTAGGCAAGTAGAGTATTCCCCCCCCGCCGGTACTATCCCAGACCCGCCCGAAGTACCGGGTGCGCGCGCGCACTCCTGCCCCGCATGAGCAGATAGGAATGTGCCCGCTGCAAGGCGGGGCGGGCCCGAGCACTAGTGAGGCGGGATGTGAGGCCCAGCTCCGCGCCGCCCTCCCACCGTTGCCCAGCTCCACTTCCGGATCCTCCAGCACGACGGCTTCCGCTGCCGGTGCCACGGTCGGCAGGGCAGTGCGCCCGACGTCGCGCTCTACATCGACCACGTCGTGCCCCTGGCGGCCGGCGGGCCACGAGCGAGGGCAACCTGGTCACGGCGTGCGAGGAGTGCAACCTCGGCGGGGTCTGCAGCCGATGATCCCGGGCGGGTCCTGATGCCTGCGAACTGCCGTGCATCGACCGGGTTGCATCGCTCGTTCGCGGTCGACTGCCAGAGCGAGTTCCCGGACACCTCCAAGCCCCGCTTCTGACCGTCGAGGGCTGTCACTAATTGTGGTCCATGCGGAACGCCAGCCGTCGCCCCCTAAGTCTGAGATCCGCAAGATGCTGGACGGCTCACTGCGGGCGAAAGCCGCCGTCGGCCCGCCCCACAGCGAGACAGTTGGACACTCCTCGGCCGGCGCCCTGTGCCGCAAGCCGCTGCTCAGGTCGTGGCGCTCCAGTGGGCATGGGGCCCGAGGTCGGGATTCCGCCAACCTCGGGCGGGTGATCCGGAACGCTAAGGGATGCCGGAACGACAACGGCGGCCTACGGCACCACCAAGTGGACCGGGTTGCCCACGATCTGGACCTTCCAGGTGGTGAGGTCCGTGGCGAAGTTGGACGCGCTGCCGCCCATCGTGTACTGGATCTTCCACCAGCCGGCGGCTGGTTCCCCGGGCGGCTGAGGGGCCGCGTAGTTGTTGGCTAGTGCAACGTCGATTGTGACCCAGCAGCCATTGAACAACGAGTTGTTGCCCGTGTTCGTCGTCACCGATGTGACGCCAGTTCCGGCTCTGGAGTTGCAGCTGGAGGTGTTGGCGTCTGATGAGCCCTGTGTTGCGCTGTAGCTGAACGGCGCCGCCTGGTAGCCCGTCGTCGTGGGCTCGAGGATCGCGAGGGATGCGGAAAGCGCACCCGTGTCACCCGGATCCCACAGGTCGATCTCCAGGGTCTTGCCCGCGTATGCCTGGGCGACCTGGGCAAGATAGAAGGTGGAGGCCTGGCCGCCCGGCACGCGGAAGTAGCCCTCCATCGAACCGAGACCATAGACCCGCGGGGTTCCCGTTCCGCCACTGCTCTTCACCCAGAACGAGAACGCGTTGAGGGCGGTGGTGTTGTCCTGCTCGGTCGAGTTCGAAGGGTCGGTCGAGTACGTGTGGAGGCGGTATGTGGTCCCCTGGGTTCCGCCGGTGAGCCCACTCGCGAGCTTCCACCAGCTGTTGTGCCAGGAGGCGCTCGAGCAGTCGATGGAGCCGTGGGTTCCACCGAGCGACGCGTCGTCACCCGTGAAGTCCTTGAACGTGTTGTTCGTGGACGCGATCAGCGTGTCGTCGCCAAGGTTGTACGGGGTGCCGTTGGTGTTGTAGAGGTCGAAGAACGTGCTCGCCGGCTGCGCCGAGGCGTACCCGTTCGGGGAACCTACGGTCCAGTCCTCGCCCGTGCCCAAGGACGTGGACACCTCACAGAAGCCCGGGTCGAAGATCCACACCTCGCCGTTGATCGCGCCGGGCGGGATGTCGATGCCGTAGTTGTAGTAGTTCGTGGGGTCGTAATCAGTGTTGAGGGGCAGGCCGGACCTGCTCTGGTACTTGGTCATGTAAGCGTCGCCCTGGATGTTCGGTGCTCCTTCGCTCTGTTGCGCGCCCCAGAAGTACTGCGGAGTGAGCAGGGTGGTGCCGTAGGGGTCGTAGATCGGCTGGGCGCCCGTCGACGAGTACGAGATCCGCACCTGTAGGGTGTCGATGTTGGCTGTCTGCCCCGCGCAGCTGGCTGTCGTGAGCCTCACGCGGAAGTTGCTGTCCGAGAAGTCGTTGTACGTCCAAGCGTGCCCGCTCCAGGTGCTGAGGCTGGTCTGGCTGCCGAGCGTGTACGTGTTCTCCGACGTGGTCAGCGTCACCGTGGCGGCCGACGTAGGCGGGGTGGGCGACCAGGTCGTCCCGCCGTTCCAGGAAACGGCGACCTGCACGGTGCAGCCCGAGCCCGTGCGTTTCCCCGTCAACTGCACCTCCAGGCCATCGACGGTATCTCCCGACTGGATGCCCAGGATGCCCGACTGCAGCCCGAAGGCGCCCCATTGCTGGAAAACGCTGTTGCCCGTGGCGGTGGCGTACTTCTGGTCATACGTACCGTCCGCGTTTCCGGGGGTGGTCCACGGCGGGACGCTTGGTGGTGTGCTGCTCGGTTGGGTTGTGGCCGCGTGCCAGCCCGTGTTATTCGACACGAAGTAGCCGACGCCGTAGTAGTTCTGCGGGCTGCCCATCGGGACGGGTAGGGTGAACTGTGCCTCGGAGTCTTGTCTCGCCTGGATCGCCTGGATGCCGAAGATCCTCATGAAGAAGGTCGGCACTGCTGCGGCGATGGTCACATCCATTTGATGGTCATTCGTCGAGTCCTGGTGCGCGCAGACCTGCAATGTGAGCGCGTGCAAGGTGCAGGGTCCTGTTTGGCCATTGGAGGTGTTCGAGACGCCATCCCCGTAGCCGTTCTTCTCCGCCTCTTTCAAAGCAAGGCTCATGCCCGTGGTCGGGTCGTTAGGAAGTTGAACGGCGCCAGCGAGCGCAGCCGCGTCGGCAGCCCGCTGGATGCGGAGGGTGTTCACCCAGTACCACGACACGTCAATGACGATCGCCGCGAATCCCAGCAGCACAATGATCGCCACCACGAACATCACCAAGGTTTGACCGGACGCCTGACGGCGGCGACGAGCTACGCCCACCGAAGGGCCGGCTTCGCCGCCGGGTTCCTCCGCGAGCAGCCGCGGGATGATGTTTGCCGTGCCTCCGGCGTCCATCTCGCTCGTCACGGTTAGCTCGTCGGCTCGAGGGCCATCACGGTCTTGTCGGACATCGGGAGCGTCGACCACCCGTGGCCGCCAAGAAACGCCAGGATCCCGCCAAACGGCGTGTGAGCTTTGTAGTTGTAGGTGATGCTCACCCCAATCGAATCGGGAATGGCGCCGTTGTTGCGCGCATACGAAAGGGCTCCTGCCGTCCCACACGGGGCCTTGAACGTGCCCCCATTGCCCACTGATCCGCAGGCATCCCAGCCATGGCTGGACTCGTAGAAATCGAGATGTGGCGCGCTCGCTTCGCAGGGCACGAGGGGGTTGGACATGTTCGCAGGACGGTATGTCCAGATATTGTGAGCTCCCTGGTCGTCGGCGCCCGTGGCTGGGTCGGCCTTATAGATCGTGATCTGCTGGATCTGCCCCATGTCGATCGGCGAGCCCGGGGACTCCAACACCCTCTGGACGGCCGCGATGATCAGAGGGTCCACGTTCGCCCCACCGACCGTCGCGCCGTTCACGTTGCACTGCTTGTCCGTCTGGCTACCGTTGGCCATGGCGGCGCCTGCCCTAGCTCCTTCGCGGGAGGCGTACTCGAGCGTTTGGTTGTGCCAGAAAACAAAGCCGAACTCGAGCGCGGCGAGGAGGATCAGCAGAAAGATCGGGACCATGATGGCGAACTCGTAGAGCGCCTGGCCGGATTGGCCGCCGCGGCCGTTGCCATACCGCGCGGCGCGCCGCGGGCTCACAGTGTCGGCTCCATGCGATTCACGTTCGACGAGCCAAGATCGATGTATCCGTGTGACCAGCCGGGCAGGGCCAGAAAGTTGCCGAGCGGAGTGTGGTACGGGTAGTGGTAGTCGATGTTGACGCCAATCGAATCGAGCGAGATGAACCCGGTGGGGGGATTTGGACATCCCCCCGCAGCAGCCGCGATGGTGCAGCAGCCCTGTAGGACATCGCAGCGTCCCGGGGAGGTCTCCGAACCCGAGGTTGCCCAGCCGGTCGCGCTAGGCTGGAAGTAGAGCGTGTAGACCGCTGTTCCCGTGTATCCCGGTGATCCCGAGCTCACGCAATTGGCGTCGTAGTTGTTCTGGCTCGCGACGCGCGTCCAAACATCCTGAACCGCCGGCACGACTGGTGCTCCTCCGCGGTCGGTCTTGTAGATCGCGACCGTCTGGACCTGCTGGATGTCCATCGGCGCACCGATCGAGTGTTGGACCGCCGTCAGGATCGCGCAGTCTGCTCCCAGACTGTTGCCAGCCTCTGCCGCGGCAAGCGACGCGTTCCGCGTCGCGAAGTTGAGCCCCAGCGCGGCGTTAAGGATAAAGACGAACTCGATGATCCCGACAAGGAGGACAAGGAAGATCGGGAGGACGAGCGCGAACTCGACCAAGGCCTGCCCGTTTCTTCGGTGGCGTAGCCAGTGATCGGGACTTGGACCGAAAAGCCGTAGGGCGCGGCCTCGGCGCTTCATCAGGCGATGCGCGGCCTCCCTCATTCCCGCGTTCCTCGCGGGCATGTAGTGTAGGGCGCGGGACCTTACGGAAGTCCTTGCAGAGACAGTACTTTCGGTGGAAACCGGTGCGCCGACGCACCCCTTGTCTCAACGCGCGAGCCGATCACGCGTTGACGAGACTGGACCAGCGCGGGGGTCGTCCGCCACGCCTCTAGGCACAAGTCCTCCTGGCAGGAGTACGACTCTCATGTTGCCATCCGCCGGCCTGGCCTCGAGGCTAACGCCATGACTCTGCGCTTCGTCTCCGGGGTCCTCTGGTTCATCGCAGGATGGTTCGTAGTCGGAACCATCGCCATTGCTCTCGGGCTCAACCAGGCAGTCGGACCCCTCGTTGGGTTCGTCTGGGCCGCAGTCGTCGTTGTCGACCCCAAGAACCTAGTCTGGCGCGTCGGCAAGGGCTCGTCGGCAGCCGGGCACAGACGGGGGCCCGGCATCGCTGCTAGCCGACCACAGGTCGGGGCCAACCCCTAGGTCGGGGTTACCGGGATCGGGTCTTGAGGCCCACAGCTCACGGCCCCGTCGCTCACCGCGCCCGCTCTCGCCCCCTGCGGAGGCCGAGATCATCGCCGCCTGTTCCGCCTGGCGGTCATGGGCCCAATTCCTCATGGCGATCCGCCATCCGAGGGCTCCCTCGGGCCGCCGCGCGGGTACGCTCCGGGAGGCTGAGTAATCCCTCTCGTGGTGCCATCTGTAGGGCACGACCGGTTCCCAGCTGTGCGCCCCTCGGGCACACCCGGACTGCCCACCGACCCGTGGGCCTCCCTCGCGAGGAAGCCCGCAGCTCTCGCTAGGATCGTTCGACCTTCTTCGACCACGTTCGACGGCGGTGGGAGGTGCGCGGCACCTCGGTCGCGAAGCAGTCGGCACCTTTGGCATCGATCTCGTCCTGCTTGGCCCAGCGCCGGACCGACTCCGGGCAACACCGAGATTGCTGTCTACTCCTCAATCGTCGACACAGCCGACCTTGCGGCGTTGCCGGGCGAGAGATGATCCACTCCTCTTATATTGGCTACCGCCGCTGCTGGTGATGCGCGTCACCCCGACCCGGTCCGGTACGGGACCATGGCTATCTATCCAGCACAGAGCAATCGGTGGTGCGCACGAGCACAGGAATTCGCCACAAGTACCACGGCTGCAAGGACCTTTGCAAGGTTGCCAGTAGTACGATCTGCCTTCCCGCACGAGATACGGGCATGAGGGAGGCCACAGGGAGCCCGATGAAGCAGCGCGGTCGCGCGCGACGGCCCTTCGGTCCTTTGCTGCCTCGCGGCCCGCGCCACCGAAGCCGCGGCCAGTCGTTGGTCGAGTTCGCCGTGGTCATTCCAGTGTTCCTCCTGGTGCTGTGCGGCATCCTCGACTTCGGCTTCCTGCTCTACGCGCGTATGAAGGTCATCGACGCCTCCCGCGAAGGCGCCCAATACGGCAGCACCCTTCCCTCCACGCAGTGGTCCAGCATGCAGAGCGACGTTGCAACACAGGTAAACGCGGTCGCGAATGGCCTCGCCATGACGGTAAACGTCACGTGCTGGACGAGCGTCACGACCACCCCGACAAGCGAAGCCTGCAGCAGCGCCACCGCGGGCGACTCTGTGAATGTGTCCGTGGCCTACAAGTACCACACGTTCTTCCCGCTCTTGTTCGGGACGATCATCAACATGAACTCCACCGACCAGATGGTCATCTACCCACCCTCCAGCTGAGGCGGCCTGAATGATGACCAGTTGGGCCACTTCTGAAACGACATCGGGGCCGTTCGGTTGCCCGAGCCCCCATGTTGCGTTGTCCGACGGGCAGGACGTGCTTCTCGGTCTGCCGCCGGAACCGCGCGGGTCGCTGAGGAAACGAAGGGGCCTGTGCCGTGGCTCAGATAGCCGCCGCCTGATGGCGCGTCCTGCAACTCGGGGCCCCGAGCGCGGGCAGTCCCTGGTCGAGTTCGCGCTCGTCTTCCCGGTCTTCATCCTGCTCCTGGCCGGTATTTTCGACTTCGGCTTCGGACTCTACTCGCAGATGACCGTCATCAACGCAGCCCGCGAGGCCGCCCGGTCAGCCACGATCGACCCCGACCGGACCACAATTCTCGAGATAGCCCAGGCGAGAGTGCAGGCCGTAGCGCCGTTCCTCAACGTTGGGAACCTGACGGTCACCGCCACGTGCGTGCCGATCGTATCGACGACATGCGACTTCTCGAGCGCGACCAGCTCGAAGCGGGGCGACGCCGTGTCCATCACGGTGGCCTACCCCTATCAACTGATATTCCCGCTGGCGTTCGGGAAGACCTTCAACCTCACCTCAACTGCTCAGATGATCCTCCAATAGCGCTCATCCGAGAGCGCTCATCCGAGCGACCCATAGCCGTGCAGCCGCACGGGAGGGACCGACATGCTGCGACGAAGAAACCGCGCCGAGAGTGAACACGGGCAGGCCCTTATCCTGTTCGCCCTCTCGCTGGTGCTCATCCTCGCGTTCGCCGGCATCGTGGTGGACCTCGGCGTGCTCCGGAACGACCGACAGATCCTGGTGAACACGATGGATTCGGCTGCCCTCGCCGGCGGAACCCTGCTACCAGTTTCCAGTTCGACGTATCAGGCGGACGTGAACCTCATCCAAGCGACCGTCAAGGCTGACTACCCGGGCCTGCCGCTCCCCACGATCGCCAACGGTGGGATCGCCTACAGGTGCCTCATCGGAGTCGCTAGCGGTCAGGCCGACTTGACCCAAGTCACGGCTGGTGTCTGCGACCCCAGCTCATCGCTCGGACGGTCGCCGACCGTTTCCGACTTCACCGGCGCCGGCCCGACCCGTTCGTCCGCCTGCGTTCCATCTTCGGGCGACAAATGCAACGTCGTCGCCGTGTCCGCCAGCGCGACCACCCAATACGGGTTTGGCCCAGTCGTGGGCGTCAACAGCGGATCCACGGGGACGGTCATGTCGGCTGCATGCAACGGCCCGTGCGGGGCTACGCCCATCGCGCCGACGGACCTGGTGGTCATCATCGACCGGACCGCGAGCATGTCCGCAAGCGACGTCCAAGCCACCCGTGATGCGGCCGACGCAGTCCTTGAAGTTTACAACCCCGCCTACCAGCGGGTTGCGCTCGGCTTGCTCGGCCCGAGCAGCACCTCCTCGACCTGTTCTGGTGTGGCGCTAGGCGGAGGCGTGAAGGCGCTGACTGGGTCCAGCGGATACGGCACGGGTATCCCCGCCAATCTCTCGAGTTGGGTTCCTGTGGGCCTGAGCGGCACAGACAGCGGCACTCCGGCGCCCGCATACAAGGAGGCCTATTCGACCGGCACGACGCAGCCCTACACGCTCGCCTCCCCGAGCACGAGTCACATCGTCGCGGCGATCAACTGCTTCGACCACCCCGGAGGAACGGGCACGAACTTGGCGACGCCCATTCTGATGGCGCAAGCTGTCCTGAACGCTGACACTCGACCGAACGTGATAAAGGGCATTCTCCTGGAAACGGACGGACAGCCGAACTACGGCGTCGGAAGCCAGACCGACTACACGTGCCTACAGGCGAACACGAATGCCACAAACGTGAAGGCCACGGGCATCAAGATCTACACGGTGGGCTTCGGGTTGGATGCCGGCAACGACGTCGCGTGTCCAGACTCGTCCGGAGCCTTTCGCGGCCTGAATGCGACGCAACTGCTCGCCAGCATGGCCTCCCAAAACAGCACCGACAAGAACAAAGTCGGCGGCCAGTCGGGGTGCTGGCCGGCCGATAACCCACCCGCCTACCCCGGATACAACGACTACTTCTTCTGTGAGCCCAAGACAGAAACCGCGCAGGATACGCAGAACCTGCAGACCGTGTTCAAATACGTGGCCATCAACCTCGCCTCTGGTGGTCTTCACCTTGTGCAGTTGTACCCGACGCCAATCGTCAGCAGCATCTCCGGCGGCGCGTCCGTCACGATCAACGGCGAGTTCTTCACCGGCGTGACCTCGGTCACGTTCGGCGGGACGCCCGCGAAGGCGTTCACCTTCGTAAGCGACACGTCTATCACGGCGACGCCCCCTGCCGGAACATCGGGGACAACCGTGGACGTCCAAGTCACGACGGCCGGCGGCGGAAGCTCGCCGATCACCAGCCACGACCAATACAAGTACCCGTAGGGCTGTGGCCGGAGCCGATCCGGCCGAAAGCGAAAGACCTGACCTACCAGGAACCGCTCGGGCCCACCATGCGATGTCGCGGTGCGGTGGTGGTCGCAGGGGGGCATAGGGGTCATGATCGGCTGTCACCAGGCCCGCGTAAGCCCGTTCAGGTACAACGCATCGTTGCGTTCTAGGCTGACGCTGCCGATTGCCGCCTCTGTCGCGCCGGGAGCGGTCCACCGGGCGAGCCCAGCGCTTGTCACGCGTGGAGCCGGACCGCGGGCGGAGAGTTGGCCAGGGTGCGAGCGGTACCGGCGGTCGGCCTGGCGCGGCATCAACCGGGCCTTCGACGGCCCGGAGCGACCAGCCGTAATAGCGGTCGAGGGCGTCGCTTGGGCCGTTTACCTCGGCCGATCGCTCAGCCCGAAGTGGCAATCCTCTCCATCGACCTGCACAAACCGGGTCAGAGGTCGATGGTGGGGGCTGCGGCGGCCCACCCGGCGTCGGTTTCGGGTTCCAGGCGCTTGAGACAGCGGGACGTGGTCGCGAGGGTCGCGTGCCCGGGACGCATTCGCCCGTCCTCGAGACTGGCACCCGTGGCGCGGCGCAGCTTGGCGGCGTTGTGGCGCAACCCGAGGCGCGTCAGGTGGCCAAGCGCAGCCCGTCCGGCGGACGTGTCGATCTTCGGGGCGAACCCGTGCCCGCTGATCCGGGCGTGTGGAGGCGTTCCTGCGGGCGATCAAGGATCGGCGTTCCGGGCGCGCTGACCGGCGCTCGGTTAGGTGGACCGGACTTCCGGACGGTCTTCGCCGCCGAGACGGGGATCGCCATTCCCATCCTTGATCGCGAGTCCGGCCACGCTCGTCACGGTGCCGGCGTGACGCCTACGGAACGACGAGGTGCACTGGGTTGGCCAGGACCTGGGCCGTCCATGTCGTGACGTCGCTGGGATGTCCCGTTTCCGGTCATCGAGTACCGGATCTTCCACCAGCCGCTCTGCAGGGCCGCGTAGTTCGTCGGAAATGAGGCGTCGATTGTCACCCAGCAGCCGTTGAACTGCGACGCCGGGGTGGCGGTCACGATCGGCGTCCCGGAGCCGGTCGATGTGACGGACGCCAACTGACGCAGGCTCGGCCGCCACGATCGTAGGATTGGCCCTCCTCCCGCCATTCGGCAGGGCCCGAGACGAGGCCGTTCTGTGATCCTCGGTGCGGCGACGACGGTCTACGTCGCGACGAACATCGACAACTTCCTGGTGCTGCTCGCGTTCTTCGCCCATAGCGGATACACGGACGCGGAGACGGTCCTGGGCCAGTTCCTCGGGATCGGCCTGCTCGTCGCAGCCAGCCTCCTCGGGGCGCGGGCGGCGCTGCTCCTACCGACCCCCGCTGTCGGCCTGCTCGGGCTCGTACCCCTCGGGCTGGGTCTCCGTCGACTTCTGGCCACTGCCCATGGCGAACCCGCGTCGAGCCCGCCCGATCGGCGGCCACACGTGGGGCGAACGCTGATTGTCGCGGGCGCCGCGATCGGCAACGGCGGGGACAACGTCGCAGCCTACGTGCCCTTCTTCGCCCTACTGACGTCGGTCGAACTTGTGGGCAGCCTCGCGGCCTTCGCGATCCTGACGGGCCTGTGGTGCGTCGTCGCCCGAGCCGCGGTGGCCCACCCCGCGAGCCGGCTGACTGTCCGGCGGGGCGGCGACCGGCTCGTCGGCGTGGTCATGATCGGGCTCGGCGTGGCAATCCTCGTCCGGAGCGGGACCGGCAGCCTCCTGCTGGGTGTGTGAGGGCTGTTCTCAGCGGACTAGCTCGGGCGTTCCGGCGGCGATATCCATCGCGACCGGTATGCTCCGCGCCGTGATTGACCCCGCTCCGGTTGGCCGGCGTCCCTCGCCGTTTGCGGCCGCCGCCCTCGGGCTCCTGTTCCCCGGCCTCGGGCACCTGTACGCCGGCCGCCCGGTTCGGGCCCTCGCCTATGCGGCGCCCGCGTTCTTCGGGCTCGCCCTGCTCGGCGGCATCCTCGTGTCCGGGTTCGGACGGCTGTCGCTCGTGGCGAGCGCCTTCTCCCCCGACGCACTGCAAGCGATCCTCCTCCTTGACGCGCTCATGTTCCTGTACCGGCTCGCCGCCATCGTGGACGCGTATCGCGTGGCACGAGAAGTGTCCCTCCCGCCGGCGAAGCGTGGCCGGCGTGCCCGGGCCGCCCTGCAGCCGCTCTCGGTCGCCGGCCTGGCCGCTGTGGTCCTGGCGCTGAGCCTCGGGCACGCAGCCGTGGCCCGCGATGACCGGATCGCCTATGACACGCTGACCGCGATCACGAGCCCGGACGGGAGCACTGGCCCCTCGGGCCCGTCCGCGACGCCCGCGGGGACCGCGGCAGCGGCAGCCGCGGAGACGTCCCCGCCGACATCGTCGGGGTCTTCGGCCTCGGCCACCAGCTCCCCTGCAGCGGTCCCGAGCGCGATCCCCTGGAACGGCACCGGGCGGCTCAACGTGCTCATCGTGGGCACCGACCAGCGGCCGCCCGACCCGACCTTCAACACCGACACGATGATCGTGGCGAGCATCGACCCGACCAGCGGGGCGATCGCGATGTTCAGCATCCCCCGCGACACGGTGGGCGTGCCGCTCCCGGCGAGCTGGCCCGCCGCGGCCCAGTGGGGCGGCGTCTTTCCCCTGAAGATCAACGGCCTCTGGACCTACGCGGCCGCGAACCCGGGCCTCTTCCCCTTCCCCGCCGCGACGGTCGGTGCCGACGCGTTGAAGGGGGCGCTGGGCCAGCTCCTCGGCATCCCCATCACCTACTACGTCTCGCTCAACTTCGCCGGCTTCCAGAGCGTGGTCGACACCCTCGGGGGCGCCATGATCGACGTCCAGATCCCGGTCCAGGGACTACCACTTCCCGTCCACCGACGGGCGCGGGGCGATCAAGCTGTATGTCCCGCCCGGCTTCCAGCTCATGTCCGGCGACCTCGCGCTCGAGTATGCGCGGGCACGCCACCAGACCAACGACTTCGACCGATCCCAGCGCCAGCAGCGGGTGATCGTGTCGGTCCGTCAGCAGACCGACCTCCTGAGCCTGCTCGACCCGAACCGGCTGCAGGCCATCTCGGATGCGCTCCGCAGCTCCGTCCACACGGACTTCCCGGCAGCCCAGCTGCCGGCGCTCATCTCGCTGCTCGCGAGCGTCGACACCGCGAACCTGCGCTCGACCGTCTTCACGCCACCCGTCTACCAGGTCGAGTGCAACGATCCCTCGCTCGCCTGCTACTACTCGCTCTCGCCGAAGGTCGCCGCGATCCAGCAGGCTGTCCGGGACGCGTTCACCGTTGATCCGGCCCTCGCGCGCTCTCGCCAGACGCTCGCCTCGGAGAACGCACGCGTCTGGGTCGAGGGCGGAGCGGGGATCGCCGGCCAGGCCGGGTCGATTTCCGACTACCTCGACTACCTCGGCGTGCCGGCGCTCGTGCCACCCGTCAACGGCGGGCGGGCGCCCGGCGCCGTCCATCCGACGACGGTGATCACCTTCTACAACGGGGCGGAGCAACGCCTGCCCGAGACAGCGCGCGTGCTGACGGCCACCTTCCGGGTTCCGATCGTGACCCGGACCGATCCGAGCGTGACCGTCGATGTGATCGTCATCACCGGGACCCGCACGCCCGCGCTCGTGGTCCCGTCCGGGTGAGCACCGCGCGTGAACAGGCGCCCGGACGCGGGGGCCAACCCGGCAACCTGGCGGCGCGGCTCGCGGGGGCCGCGATCACCGTCGCGATCGGCGCGCTCGGCTTCGGCCTGCTCGGCGGCCCGGTCCCGGACCTCGGGCTGACGAGCCGGCACACGGCCGTCGGGGACGTGCCGAACCGGACGCCCGACCCGGTCACGCCGTTCCAGCCCGCGGCGATCTCGGTCCCCCAGGTGGCCGGCTCGATCCTCTTCGTCAAGGCCGGCCGGATCTGGTCGGTGAGCGGAGCGGATGTGCTCACCCCGCTCGGCGCGAGCCAGACCGAGCAATCGCCGATCTGGTCGCCGGACGGGAAGACGATCTACTTCCTCGACATCCACTCGAAGAAGGCGAACGTGCCCTGCTCGATGGTCGCCGCGAGCGGGTGCTCAGGCGCCAACGCCGCATACACCCTCGAGTACCCCGTCCTCTCGAGGATGTCGGCAACCGGCGGCGCCGCGCGAGGGATCGCGTCGGGCCTCTACTCGTGGGCGAGCGG
>JBIOII010000043.1:0-14947 GCA_044449785.1 Candidatus Limnocylindrales bacterium | reverse complement strand
CTCGAATGCCGGGACGTGCCCGACGAGGACGCCGTGGAGCTGCGGGTCTCCGACGACGGTGAGGGCGTCCCGGACCGGGCGCTCTCACATCTCTTCGACAAGTTCTACCAGGTGCCGCGGAGTGACAAACTCTCCCGGCGCGGGATGGGCATCGGCCTCACGGTGGTGGCCGGGCTCGCGCACGCGATGGGCGGGACTGTCCGCGCGGAGCGCAGCGCTTCAGGCGGCCTTGCGGTCGTGGTCACGCTGCGGGCCGCTGACCGTCTTCCCGCGGAGCTGGATGACAGCTTGCCGGCCGCCCCACAGTTGTCTTCATGACCACGTCCGGCGCCTGGCTGCTGGTCGTCGAGGACGAGGAGGCGACCCGGCGCTCGCTCCGGAATTACCTGGTTCGGCGTGGCTACCGCGTGGACGAGGCCGCCTCCGCCGGCGAGGCGCTGCGGGCCTGGGACGCCCGCCGGCCCGACCTTGTTCTGCTCGACCTCGGCCTGCCTGACCTCGACGGGGTTGACCTCATCCGCCGGATCCGCCGCTCTGCGGCGACGCCGATCATCGTCCTGTCGGCCCGCGGGGACGAGCGCGACAAGATCGCCGGGCTCGAGGCGGGCGCCGATGACTACCTGTCCAAGCCGTTCTCCGTCGGTGAGCTCGAGGCGCGGATCCATGCCGTCATGCGCCGTCTCGGGGGTGCCGATGCCGCCCCCGACGGCCGCCTGTCCCTCGGACCGATCGCGCTCGACCCCGCTCGTCACGCGGTGACCGTCGATGGGGCGCCGGTCCACCTCTCCCCCCGCGAGTTCGAGCTGCTCAAGGTGCTGCTCACGAACCGGGGCCGGCTCGTCACGAGGGAGCGGTTGCTGCGGGCCGTGTGGGGCCCGGAGTACGCGGACGCCCGGGAGTACCTCCACGTGTACGTCGGCCGGCTGCGCCACAAGCTGTCCGAGGCGGGCGTCGGCCCGACGATCGACGAGATGATCGCAACGGAGACCGGGATCGGGTACCGCGTGGCGGAGCCGAAGGCGGCGACGGTTGCGGGCCCACCGACGGTGGGTTGACTCGCCGCCGGCCGACCCGGCTGCGGCCACGCCCAAACGTTTAGAGCGTATTTAGGCAGCGGGGCCTTTCGGCCCGGGCTGCCTCTTGGCCCCCGGGCGGATGCTCGAGGCATGTCACAGGCCAACGGCCCCGACGCGTCCGAGAGGCAGACGACCGCCCAGCGCCTCGCGAGCGAGATCCGTGAGGTGCAGGCCGCCATCGCCCTCGTTCGGTCGGGCGCCGCGACGACGGTCAGCCTGGCCGGCCTGCGCTTCGCCGAGCCCGTTGTTCGCGAGCTCGCCGCTGAGGCGGAGCTCGACGGGATCGTGCTGGAGCCGATCTACTGGCCCGAGGACGCCGGATGTGACGTGACCGTGAGGCGACTCGATGGCGGCGCCTGACCTCTCTTCCCGGGTCCTGATGGTCGAGGACGACCTAACCCTCGCCGCGATTGTCGTGCGCCACCTGCGGGCTCGCGGCCACGATGCCCGGGCCGCTGCATCGGTCGAAGACGCCAGGGAGCTCCTCCGCGCCGGGTTCCGGCCGACGGTTGTGCTGCTCGACATCAACCTTCCGGGGGATTCGGGCTGGAGCCTGCTCCGGGGTCGAGAGCTCGCAACGGCGGGATCACCGCTGGTGTATGTCGTCAGCGCCACGTCGATCCCGTCGGCGCGCCTACACGAGTTCGGGGTAGCCGGCTTCTTGCCCAAGCCGTTCGCCATGCCGACGCTGGTCGACGTTGTCGAGCGGGCGGCGGGCCCAGAGGAGGAGTCGGCCGAGGTGATCCCGGGAGGCGGTCTCGATGCTCTTTGATCTCGCGATGATCGCCCTGACGATCGTCTGGGCGATCGTCTTCTTCGCGTTCTTGTGGCTCGCCACGAGGCTGGCGCAATGAACATCAGCGACCTGATCGGCGGTGTGATCGCCCTTCTCCTAGGCGTGTATCTCTTCTGGACCCTCCTCCGGCCCGAGGACTTCTGAGACATGCCAAACCTCGCGGGCCTGATCCAGATCATCACGCTCCTGGCCGCGATCGTCCTTGTCACCCGACCCCTGGGCGGCTACATGCGACGGGTCTTCGACGGCGAGCCCACGTTCCTCTCCCCGGTCATGCGTCCCGTCGAGCGCGTGATCTACCGCGTTATGGGCGTCGACGAGACGGTCGAGCAGCACTGGACCGGATACGCGGTATCCCTCCTCGTCTTCGCCTTCGTCGGCATCCTCGTCCTGTACATCCAGCAGCGGATCCAGAACTCCTTGCCTCTCAACCCGAGCGGCTTTGGGCCCGTTCCCCAGGACCTCTCGTTCAACACCGCGGTCAGTTTCGAAACCAACACGAACTGGCAGAACTACAGCGGCGAGAACACGCTGAGCTACCTGACCCAGATGGCGGGGCTCACAGTTCGAAACTTCACGTCTGCCGCCATGGGTTTGGTGGTGGCCATTGCCCTCGCCCGCGGACTGGTTCGCCGCTCGGCGACGACGATCGGCAACTTCTGGGTCGACGTGATCCGAAGCACCCTGTACATCCTGCTCCCGATCGCCTTCATCGCGGCGCTCATGCTCGTCTCCCAGGGCGTCGTCCAGACGTTCAACGCCTCGACCACGGTGCACACCCTCCAGGGCGCCAGCCAGACGATCACCGTCGGGCCGTTCGCATCACAGGAGGCGATCAAGGAGCTGGGCAACAACGGCGGCGGTCCCTTCAATGCCAACTCGGCCCATCCGTTCGAGAACCCCAACGGCATCACGAACTGGCTCGAGATGTTCCTCATCCTGCTCGTCCCGTTCGCCCTCACCAACACGTTCGGGCGGATGACCGGCAACGAGAAGCAGGGCTGGGCCCTCTTCGCCGCGATGATGGTGATCCTGGTCGTCGCGATCGGCGTCGTGACCTGGAGCGAGCAGCAGGGCAACCCCCTCTATCCCCAGGCCGTGAATACCGCCCTCGGCAACATGGAAGGCAAGGAGGTCCGCTTCGGCGCCGACACGAGTGCCTTCTTCGCCGCCGTGACCACCGGCACGAGCACCGGGGCCGTCAATTCCATGCACGACAGCTTCCTGCCCCTTGGCGGCATGGTGCCCATGGTCCTGATCCAGCTCGGCGAGATCACCCCCGGCGGGATCGGGGCCGGTTTCTACGGCCACGTCGTGTTCGGGGCCATCCTGGCGGTCTTCATCGCCGGCTTGATGGTGGGTCGGACCCCCGAGTACCTGGGCAAGAAGATCGAGTCGTACGAGATCAAGATGGCGATGCTTGCCGTGCTCGCGATGGGAGCCAGCGTCCTCATCTTCTCCGCCATCGCGTCGGTCGCTCCACCTGGGCTTGCCGGCCCGCTCAACGCAGGACCGCACGGCTTTAGCGAGATCTTGTACGCGTTCTCGAGCATGACCGGGAACAACGGGTCGGCCTTCGCGGGCCTGAGCGGCAACACGCTGTTCTACAACCTCACGGGATCGTTCGCGATGCTCATCGGACGGTTCGCGGAGATCATCCCGGCCCTCGCGATTGCCGGCTCGATGGCCTCCAAGCGCCGCGTCGCGCCGTCGCTGGGCACATTCCCGACCACTGGTCCGATCTGGGTCGCCCTGCTGATCGGCGTGATCGTGATCGTCGGCGCACTCACCTTCTTCCCGGCGCTCTCGCTGGGTCCCATCGTCGAGCAGCTCAAGATGACCGCAGGCCAGGTGTTCTGAGATGATCAATCCAGCTCGCACCCAAGCCCTCGGGACTCGCCTCGTTCGCGCGGTGATCGACACCGGGCGCGGCACCCGCCGCATCCAGCGCGTCGAGCGCGAGGCGAGTGCCGGGACGCCGGGCGCGCCCCGAGCCCCGCGTGGCATCTTCGATCCGGTGCTCCTTCGGGCGGCGCTCCGGCCGGCCCTTCGCAAGTTCGACCCCCGCGAGCTCTACCGCAACCCCGTCATGTTCGTCGTCGAGGTCACGGCGGTCCTCGTCACCCTCGTCTTCCTGGCCGACCTGACGGGCGTCACGACCGCCACGGCCGGTGAGGTCGGGCGCTCGCTGGGATTCGAGCTCCAGATCGCGATCTGGCTTTGGTTCACGGTCTACTTCGCCACGTATGCCGAGGCCCTCGCCGAGGCACGCGGCAAGGCACAGGCAGCTTCCTTGCGCAAGACGCGCTCCGAGACCGTGGCCCATCGGCGGCGTGACGACGGGACGCTCGAGGATGTCGGCTCCTCGCTCCTCCGCTCCGGGGACATCATCGTGGTCCGCGACGGCGAGACGATCCCCGGCGACGGCGACGTGATCGAGGGCGTCGCCTACGTCAACGAAGCCGTCATCACCGGCGAGTCGGCCCCGGTCCTCAAGGAGCCGGGCACGGACATCCGGAGTTCCGTCACGGGTGGCACGACGATCACGAGCGACACGCTCACGGTGCGCATCACCGCGAACCCGGGCGAGACCTTTCTCGACCGAATGATCGCGCTCGTGGAGGGAGCGAAGCGGCAGCGGACACCGAACGAGATCGCCCTGTTCATCCTCCTGTCCGGCCTCACGATCGTCTTCCTGCTCGCGACGGCGACCATCCGGCCATTCGGCCTCTATGCGAACGCGCAGCTGGGCCTCGTCGTCCTCGTGGCGCTGCTCGTCTGCCTGATCCCGACGACGATCGGCGGCCTCCTTTCGGCGATCGGAATCGCGGGCATGGATCGGGTCGCCCGTTTCAATGTCCTCGCGATGAGCGGTCGCGCCGTGGAGGCATCCGGCGACGTGGACGTCATCCTGCTCGACAAGACGGGCACGATCACGTTCGGGAATCGGCTCGCCTCGCGGATCGTCGCCCTGCCGAGCATCGACGAGCGTGATGCCGTTGAGGCGGCGCTCCTCACCTCGCTCGAGGACGAGACGCCGGAGGGCCGCTCCATCGTGGAGCTCGCGCGGGCCCGGCTCGCCGAGCTTGGCGGCGGCGTCGACGCCGGGACGGCGGCCGCCGGCCAGGCCGTGGCCCAGGTCGTCCCGTTCTCGGCCCAATCCCGGACGAGCGGCGTCATCCTCGCCGACGGGACCGTTGTCCTGAAGGGCGCTGTGGACGCCATCGAGGCCGCCCTGGATGCGGCACCGCCCGCAGAGCTGACGGCACTCAGCGACGAGATCGCCGGCCTGGGTGCCACGCCGCTGGCAATCCGCCGGAATGGGACGGTGCTTGGCGTGATCGAACTCAAGGACACGGTCAAGCCGGGCCTCCGGGCCCGCTTCGACGAGCTTCGGCGGATGGGCATCCGCACGATCATGGTGACGGGCGACAATCCCCTGACGGCCAAGACCATCGCCGAGGAGGCCGGCGTCGACGACTTCATGGCCCAGGCCAAGCCCGAGGACAAGATCGCCCGCATCCGGGCGGAACAGGCCGAGGGTCACCTCGTGGCGATGACCGGCGACGGTACGAACGACGCGCCGGCCGTGGCCCAGGCCGACGTCGGGTTGGCCATGAATAGCGGCACGTCGGCGTGCAAGGAAGCCGCCAACATGGTCGACCTCGATTCCGACCCCACCAAGCTCATCGAGGTCATCGCGATCGGCAAGCAGCTCCTGATCACGCGCGGGGCGATCACGACGTTCTCGATCGCGAACGATGTGGCCAAGTATTTCGCGATCCTGCCGGCGATGTTCGCGGTGGCCTACCCCGAGCTTCGCTCATTGAACATCATGGGTCTCAGCACGCCCGAGAGCGCCATCCTGTCGGCGGTGATCTTCAACGCCCTGGTCATCATCGCCCTGGTCCCGCTCTCGCTGCGCGGCGTCGCCTACCGGGCCGCGTCGGCGGCCGAGCTGCTGCGCCGCAACCTCCTGATCTACGGGGTGGGCGGCGTCCTTGCCCCGTTCCTCGGGATCAAGTTGATCGACGTCGTCGTCACGGCCGTCCACCTGGCCTAGGAGCCTTCGATGCGCACCTTCCTCCGTCACCAGCTCTGGCCTGCAGTTGCGAGCCTGGCCCTGCTCACGATCATCACCGGGTTCATCTACCCTGCCGCCGTCACGGCGGTTGCCCAGACCTTCTTCCCGAACCAGGCCAACGGCTCGTTCATCGTGGTCAACGGCTCGACCGTCGGCTCGAGCCTGATCGGCCAGGCCTTTGATGACCCGAAGTACTTCTGGGGTCGACCGTCGGCTGCCGGCGTGACCGCCTCGAATCCGGGGGGGTACGACGCGACGTCCTCCGGCGGGTCAAACCTGGGCCCGACCTCGAAGGCGCTGATCGACGCAGTGACGCAGCGCGTCGACACCTTGCGCGCGGCCAACGGGAACGCCCCGATCCCGGTCGACCTCGTGACGGCCTCGGCCTCCGGCCTTGACCCGGACATCAGCCCCGCGGCCGCCGAATACCAGGTCGCCCGCGTCGCGCAGGCGCGCGGCATGACCGCCGACCAGGTCCGGGCGCTCGTCGCGAAGCACACGAGCCAGCCGTTCCTGGGCTTCCTCGGCGCAGCCACGGTGAACGTGCTCGAGCTCAACCTCGATCTCGACGGGCTCCTGCGATGAGCACCGCGCCAGGCGACCCACAACGCCCGACCGGCGACCAGATGCTGGCCCGCCTCCAGGCGGACGAACGGCCGGCGCGGGGCCGCCTCAGGGTCTACCTCGGGATGGCGCCCGGCGTCGGGAAGACCTACAAGATGCTCGAGGAGGCGCATCGGCGACACGATCGCGGGACGGACGTCGTCGTTGGCTTTGTCGAGACGTACGGCCGCCGTCACACCGCGGCGCTCCTCGATGGTCTCGAGGCGGTACCCCGGAGGCGCGTTGAGTACCGGGGCGTCGCGGTTGAGGAGATGGATGCGCAGGCAGTGATCGTCCGCCATCCGGCCGTGGCCCTGGTCGACGAACTCGCCCACACAAACGTGCCGGGTTCCGAGCAGCAGAAGCGCTGGCAGGACGTGGAGCTGATCCGCGATGCCTCGATCGACGTGATCAGCACCTGCAACGTGCAGCACATCGAGTCCGTCGCGGCGGCTGTGGAGACGATCCTGGGCGTGCCGGTTCACGAGCGGGTGCCGGACGAGGTCGTCCGCTCGGCCGATGAAATCGAGATCGTGGACATGAGCCCGCACGCCCTTCGGCAGCGGATGCGCCACGGCAACGTGTATCCGCCCGATCGGGCCGCGATCGCTCTGGAGCGCTTCTTCACCGAGCCGAACCTGACCGCGCTTCGGGACCTGAGCCTGCGTTTCGTGGCCGGACAGGTGGATCGCGAGCTCGAGGATGCCGTGGCCGAGCGGGGCCTCGGGGTACCGCCGGTGACGGAGCGAGTGATGGCCCTCGTGGACGAGTCGCCCGCATGCCGACGGGCACTGCGTCGAGCTGCCTCCCTGGCCTCCGCCCTCCATGCCACGTTCCTTGCCATTGCCATCGAGTCAGCCGGGGTCCAGCTTTCGCGCGATCGCCAGCAGGATCTCCAGTCCAATGTCGACTACGCCGTGGATCTCGGGGCCGAAGTGATCCGGGGCGAGTCTTCGGATCTCGTGAAAGGCCTCGCGGAGGTGCTGCGCGACCATCGCGTGACGCACCTCGTGGTCGCGCATCACCCTCGCCGCGGCGTGGAGCTTCTCGGCAGGCCGTCCCTTGCCGAGCGCATCCTCGCCGCCGTGCCAGGGATCGAGGTCCACCTAGTCGGCGAGCCGCAGGGACGGTAGCGCGCCGGACACAGGGGGGCGCCTCGAGGCGCCCGACGACTGACCGCACTCACGAGCACGCCTCCTATAGTGAGGTCGTGGCCGATTGGATTGTCGAGCAGGTCGTGCACTTCGCACCCGGCGACTTCGTGAGGGACGGCCTCGCGCATTTCGGCTTCCATGACCGAGGCGGCCGTCTCTTCGCGATCGCGCACCAGAGCCACTTCCTCGGCCTGGTCGACCGTACCGGCCGGCTCGTGTGGACGGTTGCTGGGGAGCCGGTCTTTGCCGGCGTCCCGAACATCGCGGCCGTCCTGGACTTCCCCATGTACGTGGATGCCTACCAGACGGGACGCTGCTGGTCTCGAACTTCGGGAGTGCTCGCCTCTACCGGATCGACGTCGAGCACATGACAGCCGAGTTGCCGGTCGAGGGGCACGACCTCGGGCTGGTCGACATGGGCAACTGCGTTGTGGACCAGGAGGGGCTCCATCTGGGTCAACGAGGTCACCGGTTGCCGCGTCTGGCGATTCGATCAGGACGGCAAGGTCCTCTCCGTCCTCGGGAACGGCGAACCCGGGTTTCAGATCAGCTCGGCGACTTTCGAGGAGGTTAGGTTCAGCTGGATCTACGACCTGCGGCGCGGCCCGGATGACCGGCTCCACGTGCTGGACAGCCGGAACTTCGCGCTTCGGGTGATCGACGTCGAGCGGGGGCGGGTCGAGACCGTCGCCGGGACGGGATAGCCAGGCTATGCCGGCGATGGCGGCAACGCCCGAGAGGCGACCGTCGGCGGTGACCCGACTGCGAAGTTCGACGGTCCGATCTCGCTCTCGCTTGACGAGGCCGGCAACGCGTACATCGGCGATCGACACAACTACGTCGTCCGGATGATCGAGCGCGCGAGCGGGACGATCACCACGATCGCGGGGCGTCCAGCCGCGGACGACGACCTCCCGAACGATCCTTGCGAGAGCGGCCCTCTGCGGCTGAACCTGCCCCAGATCAGCAGTCTTGACTACTGGGGCGGCCACCTCTTCGCTCCCACAGACCTGACCGCCGGTCGCGGAGACCTCGTCGTGTTGCGCACCTCGCAGCGGTCCTTGCAACAGGGCTAGGTGCCCGTACAAACATGGCGGAACGCCGTCAGGGTGCCCTGTCGGCCGTCGGGGTGACCAGCGCGGACCCGGTTGCTGAGCACGAATTTCGACACATTCGACATTCCTGTCGGCTTTTCGGTGTGCGCTCCCGGAGAGCTGATCCGGGAGGACGCCATATATAGTACATATGTTCTACTTACACGATTACGGGCCGACGTACGGAGGCCGGATCGGGCGATCGCGGCGCTGCTGCGCACACCGATCTTATGAGAGCGGACGGCGCCCTGTGGGGCTAGCCGATTCGTCTCAGTCGAAGAACGTCCAATCGGATCGGTAGTCAGCGGGGGCCGCCATGGAGTCCCGTTCCAGCCACGTCCGCTCGGCGGTCGCTGCAGGCTTGTCATCACGGTCGGGCTGGGGGGTCCGCCTGGAGTCCCTCATTGCTGGGTGACCCACCACGGGTTGCGTGGGGATCGGCCGCTCTGTGCGGGTGCTATCGGGAAACGTTGAGCTGGGACGCATCTCGTCTACCCCCTTGGGGTCCACCCACCGCATCCACGACATTCGCAGACGGGCGACGAGCACCCTCTAGTGTAGTGGTGCGCGGACGCACCGCCTGTCAACAGTCAGATGCCATCCGGTCAAGATTCGGATACGAACAGGGTTCGGCCCCCGGTCGCCCAGTGCGCAGCCGGACGGCTCAAGCCGGGCCGCGGAGCATGCTCGCTGGTAACGCGGGAGGTACGAGGGCCTTGATCTCGACGCCCGCCCGAGGGGGAAGAGGTCCTACCATCTCGCGCGTCCTGGCCACTACTCCACGCCGTGCCCTTCAACGTCCTGCAGGTGCTCACGCATCTGCATCAGTACGTCCCGAGCCATCTGTAACTCCCTGATCCGGGCATCGAGAGCAGCCGCCTTCGCCTCGAGCAGTGCCCTCCCGTCGTCGGACGTGAGCCGGCCCTTATCCCAACGGGACAGAAGGTCGCGAGCCTCTGACAGCGAGAAGCCCGCTGAAGTCAGAACGCCCACCTGCGCGATGCGTTCGATGGCGGCATCGGAGTACTCCCGGTAGTTGTTCTCCAGGCGCTGCACGTACCGTTTCGGGAGCAACCCTTCCCGCTCGTAGTAGCGGAGGGCGTGCGTCGAGAGGCCGGTTGCCTGCGCGAGTTTGCCGATTCGCATCCTGGCGACCTCGAGGTCGTGGAGTCGGCCTGAGGGAGACCGCCCGCCACACCTTGACATTAGAGCGTAGTTCAGGGTCTAGAGTTTGCGCGACGGGAGCCCGACGAGGAGGATTTCGTGCGACTCACGGTGTTCGGAGCAACCGGCAGGACTGGCCGGCCCATCGTCGAGCAGGCGCTCGCCGCCGGCCACGAGGTGGTGGCCTTCGCGCGCGACCCGGCCAAGCTCTCCATCGCGCATGAGCGCCTGACAGCCGTACAAGGAGATGCGACCGATCCGTCCGCGGTCGAGCGTGCGGTCGAAGGAGCTGACGCGGTCATCAGCGTCATGGCGACGTCCGGCTCGCAGAGGATCGCGCGAACGGGACCGCTCACGCGGGGAACGCAGAACATCCTTGCCGCTATGGAGAAGTACGGCGTGCGCCGGTTGGTCATCTCCTCAGGCGCACCCGCAGCGTCCGACCCACAAGACGTGCCCGATCTCCGGTTCACGCTGCTGGCGGCTGCCGTGAGGCTTCTTGCTCCGGCCTCGCTGGCCGACACCACGGGTTCGGTCCGCGCGACCAAGGCCTCCGACCTCGATTGGACGGTCGTTCGAATGCCCTCGCCGACTGATGCCCCGCCGACCGGACGCGTGGAGGCAGGTTTCGCAAGCCGAGCCATGGGAATGCGCATTGCCCGCGCCGACGCGGCCGCGTTCATGCTGCGCGAGGTGGTCGAATGCCGGTACCTGCGCCAGACCCCGGTCATCTGCAGTCGAAGCTCCGCATCCCGGCCGGCCTCGGGCTAACGGGTGTCTCTCGCGAGTACCTGGTCGCCGACTCGATCTCGCAGCTCGCCGTTCTCGGGTGAGCCATGTAACGTCCGGCCCATCGCGGTCCGCCCATCCCTGCATCCGGCCAGCGGCTGACCCGAGAGAGGAATCCATGTCGGAGCCGGTGATCGCCGTCGAGCACCTGCGCAAGACCTACGGCCCGGTGGTCGCCGTCGACGACATCAGTTTCGAGGTCCGCGAGGGCGAGATCTTCGGGCTCCTCGGACCGAACGGCGCCGGCAAGACGACAACCGTCGAGTGCATCCAGGGACTCCGCAAGCACGATAGCGTCCGTGTCCGGGTCCTCGATCTTGACCCGGACACGGACGCCCCCGCGCTCCGCCGCTCGATCGGCTCGCAGCTCCAGCAATCGGCGCTCCCGGACCGGGTGCGGGTCTGGGAGGCGCTCGACCTGTTCGCGGCCTTCGCCCCGCGCCGCGTCGACTGGCGGGCGCTCATGGCGGCCTGGGGCCTCGAGCCCCTCGCCGGTCGCGCCTACGGGAGCCTCTCGGGAGGTCAGCGGCAGCGGCTGCTTATCGCGCTCGCCCTTGTCAACGCTCCGCGGGTCGTCTTCCTCGACGAGATGACGACGGGTCTCGATCCGGCCGCTCGGCGGACGACATGGGACCTGATCCGCGAGGTTCGCGACCGCGGCTGCACGATCGTGCTCGTGACCCACTTCATGGAGGAGGCCGAGCGGTTGTGCGACCGGGTCGCGATCATCGACGCCGGCCGGATCGTGGCGACCGGATCGCCGCAGGCGCTGATAGCAAGCGAGCCAACCGGCGTCCGCGTCCTGTTCAGCACCCCGGTCCCCGACCTGCGCTTCATCGAGGCTGTCGCCCACGTGCGCGGGGTCCATCGGACCGGGGAGCAGGTCGAGGTGGAGGGCACCGGGCCCGTGTTGGCCTTGGTGGCCGCCGCGCTCGTCGCGCAGGGCATCCTGCCCGACGACCTGCGGGTCGAGCGCCCGACCCTCGAGGACGTCTTTCTGCGCCTGACCGGCCACTCGATGCGGGACTAGGGCGATGCGCCGGGTCGCGAAGCTGACGTTCGTGGAGATCAAGGTCTTCTTGCGCGAGCCCTTGACGGCGGTCTTCTCGTTCGCCTTCCCGGTCCTCGTGCTCCTTGTGCTCGGTGGCGTCTTCGGGAACACGCCGGACCCGACCGGCAAGGTCTGGGAGGCGGTGGGCCCGATGGACTACCTCGTGCCAGGCTTCCTCGGGCTCGTAATGGCCTCGATCGGCTTCATCAGCCTGCCCGTCCACATCGCGACCTATCGGGAGCGGGGCATCCTCCGCCGCTTCCGCTCCTCGTCCGTGTCGCCCGCGGCGATCCTCGTCGCGCAGTTCGGCGTGAGCACGCTGATCGCCGTCGTCGGGAGCGTCGCGATCCTCCTGCTTGGGCTGGCGATCGACGGAGCGCACGGTCCCGCCTCCCCGATCGGTGTCCTGGTCGCCTTCGCCGTGTGCCTGGTTGCCTTCGTCGCGATCGGCATCTTCCTGGGCGCCGTGATGCCCACCGCCCAGGCCGCCCAGGCGGTCGGGCTCGTCCTGTTCTTTGTGTCCGAGATGACCGCCGGCGTCGGCCCGCCCCGGGAGGTGCTCCCGCAGACGCTGCAACAGGTCGCCCTGGCGCTGCCGCTGACGCATGTCGCGATCGCCCTCCAGGACCCCTGGATCGGACGAGGCGTCAACCTGGCCGAACTGGGGATCGTCGCCGCCATTGCGATCGCGGCTGGCGCGCTCGCATACCGCACGTTCCGCTGGGAGTAGCCGACGACGTCGGCCTATTCGGCGGGAGGTGTCGGTGACCCCTGGTTCCGCCCCGCCTCCGGCAGGTGAATGGTCAGGTAGTCCTGGATTGATCCCCGCCAGCCGCAGATGCACGCCACGCGGCGAAGATCGAGGCCGATTGCCGTGTCGTCCAACCCGTGGCCGGGCGGTGCCTGGACGCGGTCGAGCCCGGCTGCTCCCAGCAGCGTGCGCTCGATTGTCCCGAGAGGGGGGGCCGCCCCGCCAGGGGGCATGACGCCACCCGAGGCCGCCTGCTCGGCGTCTGGTGGGCGAGGCGCCACCCGGAGCAACGCCCGCCCAAAGAGCGCGACGACCACGATTATCCAGAGGGCGCCGATGATCCCGACCGCCGCGGCCCTCGCTCCGAGACCGAGGCTGTCCGGAACGGCGGACCAGGCCCAGACGAAGCCGAGCAGGCTGACAACGCCAGTCAACAGACCGCCGATCCGAAAGGCGAGCCGTCGCCACATGGTCAGCCCCCGTCCTTGACCCGAGCGGCTGCGCTTGGTCCGGCCTACCGTCTCTCGATGCCTGCCGCACATGCAACGATATGCGTCGTGGGGCTCTGCGGGCCAGAGTCAGTCGCGGAGGAGGCGCATGTCCGACCAGATGCTCCGGCTCGTCGTCGGTGGCGTGTTGCTCGTGCACGGGCTCGGCCACAGCGGTGCGCTCGCGGCGCTCATCTGGCTCCGGGTCCGGCCCGGCGCCAACACGGGCGACTGGCTTCCGGCCCGCTCGTGGCTCATCCCCGCACTCCCGGCGGAGACGGCCATGACGCTCGCCAGCGCGTTCTGGATCGTGGCGCTCGCGGGGTTCGTCCTCGCTGCCCTGTCGTTCTGGGGCATCCTCGTCCCGGCCGGGGTGTGGCAGTCGCTGGGCGTGGGCACGGCACTCGTCTCGCTCGCCGGGATCGTCCTCTTCCTCGGCACCTGGCCCATCTTCAATACGGTCGCCGCCCTCGGGGTGAACGTTGCCGTGCTCGTGGCGGTGCTGTGGCTCCACTGGCCTCCGGAGACTCTGTTCGCGAGGTGAGACGGCCGCGCTGCCGGCTCTCCGGCGTTGCGCGGTCCGCGCCCAATCAGACGTCGGCGCGGCCGATCCCCGACCGGCTGACCTTCGGCTCTGTGCGGCGCACTCAGTTCGGCCGGACACTGACCCAGACTCAGCCTTGTGCGAAAGGGGAAGGTGTGGACTGGCCGACCGCCGCCGTGCTCATTGCCTTGATCATCGCCGTGATGGTGATCGCGAGCACATACATCGCATCACGGGGCCCGAAGCCGTAAGGGACGTTTCCGGGCGCCCACCAACCGATCATCATCCGGCTGCAACACCTACCAGGCGATTGGGGCGATACCGGCGGGTCCCGACGACGAGCGTGACAACGTCGCATTCCAAGAGGGCGCATGGGTAGCGTTGGACGTCGAGGCGATCAACCCAGTCCGCCGCGAGCCCATGGCAGACTGAGCGCGCCAATGACGTCGAGCACCGACACATCCAGGGGTGCGGACCCCTTCGTCGTGCGACCGGCGACACCTGAGCGCTTCGACGACATCGCCCCCTTGATCAACCGATCCTGCTGGTGCCAGTGGTGGCGGCTGACGGCCGGGGAGTACGGCCGCTCCAGCTCGGCTACGCACCGCGCGGCCCTGCGGGGATCACGGTGACCACCAACCCGGATTGGGATATGCCTGGCGTCGGGCGCTTCGCCCGCATCCATGATCCGGAGGGCAATTCAGTCGAACTGTGGGAGCCCGATCCGCCGGCTTGAAGTCTCAAGCGGCCCGCGATGGTCGGCCGCTGCCCTTGAATCCCAAACGTCCTCAGGCAGAACGATGCGCCGGCGCGAGGAGGTCGATGAGGTAGACGCACTTCGGGGCTGAGGAAGTCTTGACCGAACGCGAGAACGGAGTGAGAGAAATGAATGCTCTCCCTCTGCTCATCATCCTGGTCGGCGCCGTCCTCGTCGTGGTGACCCGCCTCCGCGGGAATACTCCCGGCGCGATCGTTGCGCATGCAGTCCTTGGGATCCGTCTGCTCCTTGGGCCTGCTAACTCGTTGACTCCGCCCCGCCTGGCCGCGCATATCCGCGGTCGGTCAGGCAGGCACCGACGGCGATCGCCCGGCGTAGTAGTCGGCGACGGCGCGGAACGACGCCTTCGGCTCCCAGGGCATGTCGGGGTACGCTGTGCCCTTCCGGTTCGTGTACGTCTTGACCAGGCTGTAACTGTTCATGTCGAGGTCATAGCGGGGATCGTCGTCGGTCGGCGCGGTGGGCGCCACGAAGGTCATCACGAACGCGCCCTCGACGCCCGCGCCGTCGAGGAGGCCGAGCATCTCGGTGATCTCGCAGGCCTGGAGAGCCTCGTCCCGGACGTGCTCGCCGCG
>JBIOII010000042.1:0-15006 GCA_044449785.1 Candidatus Limnocylindrales bacterium | reverse complement strand
GCGGCGGTGGGCGGGGAGTTCGATCTCCTGCTCGTGTACCGGGTCGATCGCCTGTCCCGGAACGTGGGCCAGCTCGTCGGGCTGATCGAGGAACTCGCGGGCCACAACGTCGTTTTCCGCTCGGCGACTGAGCCCTTTGACACGGCGCTTCCGGTCGGCCGGATGCTCGTCCAGCTCTTGGGGTCGTTCGCAGAGTTCGAGCGGGCGACGATGATGGATCGGATCAGCGCCGGGATGGAACGCAAGGCCGCCCGGGGGGAGTGGACCGGGGGCAAACCACCGTTCGGATATCGGAAGCCCCGTGGAACGACAACACTCCTGCCCGACCCCGCCATGGCCCCGGTCGTCGCTGCGATCTTCCGCCGGTACGTCGAGACGCGCCAGGGTGCCCGGGCGATCGCTGCATGGCTTGACGAGGCCGGCCACCGGACGGGCAGCGGTCGGACCTGGTCGACGACGAGTGTCCTCGCGGTCCTTCGCAACCGGGCCTATGTCGGAGAAGTGAGCTTCCGCGGCGTGTGGCGGTCCGGCGGCCAGGAGCCGCTGGTCGACCGCGCTTTGTTCGACGCAGCGCAGGCCATCCTCGACGATCGGGCCGCGAGTCCACGCCTGCGGCGGACGAACCCGACCGACTTCCTTCTGAGCGGCCTGACACTGGTCTGCGATCGATGCGGCCATCCGATGGCTGGGGCAAGCGCTCGCGGCCGGGGTGGTCGCCGCTACGCCTACTACACCTGTGCGAGCCGCAGCCGGCGCGGTCCAACAGCCTGCGACCAGCCGCGCCTACCCAAACGCGAATTCGAAGATGCAGTCCTGGCCCAGATGAACGAGGTCTACCGCGACAGCGAGCTCATCGGGATGGCGATCGACACCGCGACCGCTCAGGCCCGATCAGCGGCTGCCGGGGCGGAGGAGACCCGATCAGGCCTCCAGGCCGAAGCGAGCGAGGTCCGGCATAAGATCGAGCGGTACGTCACGGCGTTCGAGTCGGGCACACTCGCGGCACCGGCGTTTGGCGGCCGGGTCGGCGCCCTCCAGGCGCAGCTCGACGTGCTCGACGCCCGGCTGCAGGAGACCCGACGGCCAACGCCCGAGCCCGTTGGTTCGATCGACGCAGCGATCGTCTCCTGGGCGCTCAGCGAGGCCCTGGGGGCGGTCCTACGCGGGACGTCCGTTGCAACCACCAAGGCGCTCCTACGAGTCCTCGTCGAGGAGATCCGAGTCTTCTCTCCAGAGGACATCCGGCCGACCTATCGGGTGCTCATGTCGGTTCGCACACCGAACGAGGTGGTAGACCAACCGCCTGCGTGGGGTCGAGGTCCTCAATCTCCCCGACGCCGCCGGCCCAGAGCCAGAGCAACGAGTGAAGCTCGTGGAAACGCAGGCCGAACTCGACCTCCGCCGGCTCGAGGTAGTCGAGGCGGAAAAAGCCTACGTTCTCCTCGAACCCATCGGAGCAGGGTCGGCCGTCGAGATAATCACCCTCGACTGGGTTGCCGTCAGATCGGACGCCGGTTACGGCGGCCGTCACCCGTGGCCGGCATGCAGCCTCGAAGACACCGGCCGCTTCGAACTTCGGATCGCCCCGGAAGTGACCCCCCTCGTGCAGCTTGTCAGCGACCTCGGCCTTGACCTCATTGTTGGTGACCAGAAAGCAGCGTCGGCGCCCGCCGTCCTGGGCGTTGAGAAGCATCGTGGCGTGCAAGGTGGTGCCGGATCCGGCGAAGAAGTCGAGGATCAATGCGTCGGGCCTGTCGCCGACCGTTGCATCAAGCGTGTCGCGCACGGCATAGATCGACTTCGGGTAAGAGAAAGCGCCACGATTCACGAGGGCGGCGACCATCTGCGTCCCACCCTGGCCCCCCGCGTTGTGACGCCCGCGATGCCAGATCGTCTTGGCCACGACCTTCGACCGGCCCTTCGCGCTCAGGAGCGCGTCGCCGTAGGGGCCCTTGCCGACGACCTCGATCTCACCGCGCTCGATGGCCCGCACAGCGCCATCGAGGAGGTATCGAGCGGACCATGTGCCACGGCTCCGCTTGACAGTCACGGCATAGCCGAGCGGGTAGAGCTGTCGCAGGCGATCCGCGTCAATCCGCCAGATGCCCAGACGGCCGTCGGTCCTGACGGGCCAGGCGAGCTCGTAGTCGCCCTGGCGCGTGGGTCGCTGGCTCTCGTCATCGCCGCTGAACGGTTCTCCCGCGCCGGCGATGTGACCGTCGGCGTCGACGAGGATTGGGTAGCAGAGATTGCGACGGGCGCTTCGCACCCAGGAGCTGCCGCGCCGCATGAGCCGCTCCCACCACGCGGCCTGGCTCATGGCTTCGGCGCCGAAGAAGTCCTCGAAGGTGGGGCTCGGCTGGCGTCCGCCGAGGAAGATGAAGTAGGCATACTCGTCCACCCTCGAGAACCCCTCGCCGGCTGCGCCGCCCGGGTTGATGGCGATCGTGACCATCTGGACCGTGGCGTCCGGGAACAGCTGCTCGAGCAGCATGCCGAGGTGGTGGACCTCGTTCTCGTCGATCGTCACGACGATCACGCCGTCGGGGCTGACCAGCCGGCGGGCGAGCCTGAGGCGTCGCTCCATGAAGGCCAGCCACTTGCTCGGGCGATAGGTGTCGTTCGGGTCGACGTAGTCGTTGTTGTAGGACCAGTCCCGGTTGCCTGTGTTGTAGGGCGGGTCGAGGTAGATCACGTCGAACCGGCGCTCAAAGGCGACGAGCAATGCCTCAAGGGCGTGGTAGTTCTCGCCCTGGATGACCGCGTGCGAAGGCCGGCCGGCCGCGCCGGCCCAAACGTCGCCGATCGGGGTCAGGCTCGGGAAGATCGGCTGGGCGAAGTCGTGCTCGACGAGGACATCGGCCCGGGCCATCCGCTCGGTCGGCGCGTCAGCGGGCGAGGTCGTGTTCGGGGGCTCGGCCACGACTACGACCTCGTCTTCCTCGATCGCCCGCACCACCAGACGTCGCGGATCGGTCGAGCGCCGCTCCCAGACGACCGTGCCGACCCTAATCGGCGCGACGAGCATCCGGTTGTTTTCAGGCAGGTGTCGCTCGAAGACGAGGCCCCACGGCCGGCGCCTCTTGAGCTCGGCGACCTCGTGAGCGATCCGGTCACGAAGCAACGCGTCCGTGATCTGCTCGACCAGGGTCTCGATCGATGCCATCCCCGCGCTACTCCTCACTGTAGTGACCCTGGCGTTGCTGGAGTCTACGCGGCAGCGCCGAGGTCGGCCGATCGGAATCGGCCGTCCAGCCCAGCGAGCGGCTTGGGCGCTGTGATGCTCGACACGTCGAAACGGGCACGCGTGTCGTCGTGTCGAGACGAAGGGCCTTTTGGCGATTCTCGTTCCGCGTCAGCGGGCAGTGGCAATCACGAAGTAGGCGCCGAACGCAGCCCAGAGAAGAGCACCCGCGAGGGGGCAGGCCTGCATCACCTGGCGCGCGCGGGGGCCGCGCCCGACGTATAGGTCGTAGTCAGCTCGATTGATCTCAGCGCTCACGGCGAGGCTCGCGTCGATCCCGAGCAGTTGCTCGACCTTCTCCATAAGCTTCTCGAACCGAATGAGATGTCGCAATCCGCGACGCTGAAGCAGCGCCCAGGCGAGGCACAGCACGAGCCCGACGATGGCCACGATTACGCCGACCGTCGGGTCCTTCGGAAGCGTGCCCGTCGTGAACAGGGCGACAAGCAGGATCGCGTTAGACGCCCAGAAGATGCTGAACAGGGTCCAGAGGACCTGGTCCTCGCTCGATCGGAGCGCGATGGCGTTCTCGAGCTGTTTCCACAGCTCATCTCGGGTGAGTGTCCCGCCCGCTCGCGTCGGCACCGAGAGGTCGCTCCTCTCATCGCTCGAGCTCTCATGCTTCCGCTGTGCTGAAGGACGATCGGTCATCATCTCCTCTCGTTCGGTCGTGAGTGTGACATTCCGCCAGCCAAACGAATGACCAACGCTCGCGTCCACTCACCTGCGCCCTGTCCGTGCGCCGAAAGGCCTCCTTCTGATCGGCTCGAGAGCGGGACCGGGCGGAGCACGAATCGGACGCTCTTCCGGGTCTCTCCTTCTGGACGGGTCGGTGCGGGCCGCCGCGGCCGCTCGCGCCTCCCCGCCAGGTCGTCGATCCTGGAAGCTCGGGAGTCGCTGACGGACCGTCTGACAGGGGGTCCGCCTGTCACACTTTGCGAGGAGTGGCGATTCGTTCAGCCGACGATTGCGTGGTCCGCACGGCGCACCGCGACCTTCGCCGACGGATTGCCGACAGCTCGAGCCTACACTGCGGCTATGGCAGGTCCCATCCGCCACGCGCTATTGGCCAAGTCTCGGGAAGCCGCGCTGACGGCTGTCCAGACCTACAACAACCCGCTCGTAAGGTTCAAGAGCGAGACGTTCATCGTCTTGATGACGATCGCCTGGACCTACCTGATGCACGCCTACTACACGCGGGCGGAGGTTGACTTCCGCTATCTGGACAAGGATCCCGGCTCGAAGCGCAAGTACAAGCGCACGCCGGATGGCGGCTACAAGTGGTGGGAGTTGTCATCCTGCATCAAAGTCGTCGAGTGCCCCCTCGACCGGGGCACCGTGAACAATCTCAACTTCCTGATTGGCCTTCGACACGAGATTGAGCACCATCGACCGCCACATCTAGACGACCACATGAGCGGGCGCTATCTCGCATGTGCGCTCAACTTCGAGTTCTACCTGACGTCATTCTTTGGGGAGCGACTCAGCCTGGGCGAGAGCGTGGCGATGGCACTCCACTTCCGCGACATCAAACCGACCGACTCGTCAGACATCGTGAGACTGCCGGCCAGGCTTTCGGCCTACATCGAGAAGTTTGAGGGCGACATGACGCAGGAGGAATTCGACGATCCTCGCTTTGCGTACCGCCTGCTCTTCACTCGGAAGGTTGCGAACCGCAAGGGTCAAGCAGACCGAGCCATCGAGTTCATACGACCCGGCGACCCAGGCGCAGAAGGCATCGCGCCCGAGAGGTGGCTAGTCAAGGACACGGAGAAGCCCAAGTTCCGAGCAGGGGCTGTCGTGAAGTTCATGCAGGACGCGGGATACACCTTCTTCGGGAAGTACCAGCACACGCTCCTCTGGCGAAGACTCGAGGCCAAGAACCCCGCACTTGGATATGGGGCCTGGGTCGCTAATGAATGGTTCTGGTATGAGACATGGATTGCCGAGGCTATGCGCCAATGCCAGGCAATCGTGGATCAGCGTGTTGCCGTCGTCGGTCCACGAAGGTAGGGCGCCCTCAACACGGTCCGAACCCAACAGAGACGAGTCTCGGAGGTTGCAGGCCGACGGCTCGGAGCGGGCCGTCCGCGCGGCGGCGATCTGCCTCGCGGCCAGCGCCCAAATCCAAGGGAACTCAGGCGGTCGTGTTCAGGAAGCCGAGTTCCTCAAGGCGGATGGCCGCTGCGCGGCGGGAGACTTGGAAGCACTGCGCCAGGATGTCGACGAGCTGGCGGCCGGCTAGCGTGGTGGCCCCCACGGGCGGCACGACGGGCCCGTAGGGCGAAAGACTGGCTTCGGTGACAGATGCGAATACCCACCGTGGCATCAAGAGTGCCGCCATGCCCATGTTGGCTTGAACCTCGCGCCAGTCACGCGGCCTGGCTCCGTCAGCCACGGCGTCTCGGAAACAACGGGCGGCAGGTCGGCCTGGCGAGGCCGTTGTTGTGGGGTACATGACGGTATGGAGCAGAACGTGCGCCGCTTCGTGAGCGATCGTTGCCCTCCATCGTCCGACGGCCCCGATGGAAGCGTTGGGTCCCAGGGCCGCGTCGGTCAGGCGCCGATTAACCCCGACCCGGATCGGTCGGTCGAAGACCGTGTACCCGAGGATCTCGTCGTCCAGCTCGACGCCATAGTCGACTTCGGCGGCCAGATGACTCTCGAGGACTCGCTCGATATCCACACGTGGTTCGTTGTGGCTGGGGAGAAGGCCCGCCTCTCGAAGCGCATTCCGCGCGATCGCTTCGATTTCATTCGGCTCGTACCACAGCCGAACGGAGCCGCTACTGGTGGTGATCTGCCGCATCGTCCTTGGCCAGATCTGACACCTGCGCGATGAGCCGTTCGAGCGCCTCGGGGCCGACGTTGTGCTTGGAGAGCCTCCGGAACAGGACACCCGCTGCAGGGGTCCGACGCAAGTAGCGATCTGCATCGCTCCCAATTCTGCCGGCGGCGGCCATCAACTCGTCGAAATCCAGGTCCAGCTCGGCCGCAAGGATCGCAAGGAGATCCTCCGATGGCACCCGACGATCGTTCTCGATGTCGCTTAGATACGACGGGGCCTTCCCAACCGCGATCGCCAGATCCCGCAACGTTTGGCGCCTGCGCGCCCGCGCGACCCGAATTCGGTCGCCCAAGGTCATCGACGAGTCAGTCGGCAGCTCGCGGTCTGTGTTCGCCATGTACGCCTCCGTGCGAATATTGCTCTACAATCTAGCGTACATCAGCGGCCCTCTGGCCGAGGGCCGACTATCGTAGGCGGAATTCGATGCGTACCGGCGAAGACTTTCTTCGAAGACCGTGGTCCTACGTCGCGATCCTGAAGGGTCGTCAGGCGGAGTACGCGGGTTTGGCCGACGTAATACCCAGCGTCCGTTCGAGTGTGACGCCGCTCTTTCAGCTCTGGCGTGGCCAATCCGATCCGGTAGCTCGGTTGGCTGCTGCGCTTGCAAGCCTCAAAACCAACATGGGAACCGACGGGCCGATCCTTCTCGACGGTGATTGGCTTGACGATGCCGGGGAGCTCGGGCGTGCCCTAGAGTCGGCGCGGGTCCATGGATGGGCTGCAGTCCCGGTGACATCAATGGGCCGATCCTCCGCCTATCAAGGCGTCGTGGCGTCGGCCCTGCGAGACGATCGACGCGGCGTCGCATTGCGCGTCACGCGGGACGATGTCCGATCCACCGGGGCGACGCTCACGGCACGCCTCGACAGCCTTTTGGACGACCTGGGCGTGGCGCCCGAGGACGTCGACCTGATACTTGATCTGCGCGCCATCCTAGACACGCAGCTGGAGGCTGCCGAGGTCGCCGGTGCGTCGATGATCCGGTTGCTGCCTCGTCTTGAGGCGTGGCGGCACGTGGTGTTGGCGGGTTCCGGAATGCCGGCTTATATGAAGGACTTTCCGCGTGAGGCCATTACGCCGATTCGGCGCACGGAATGGTGGGTATATCAGGGTGCCTGCGAGCGGGTTCGCGATCTGCCGCGCGTGCCGACATTTGCAGACTACGGCACAACCCATCCGGATCCGGTCGAGGACATCGACACCAAAGGGGCAATGCCCGAGACGGCTCAGCTACGCCATGCCACGGCCGACGGCTGGTTGATGCTCCGCGGACTTGACATCAAGAATCATCCCGTGGACCACTTCGTTGACCTCCTCGACGCCCTCCGCCGGCGACCGGAGTTCAGCGGAGCTTCGTTCAGTGCGGGAGATCGTTGGATAGACGACGTAGCTTCGCGTCGAACGCTGCCGGGCCGGATCGTGATGTGGAAACGGATGCAGCTCGTGCACCACCTGACGTTCGTCAGCCAGCAGCTCGCCAAGACGACCGTTCCCTGAGCGTTTGGGCGACGATGGACCGGATCTCGTCGGGACTCGAGACTTTGACCAGTTCACGGCAGAAATCGCGCCGAGTCCCCCGGGGTCCACGACGACCCCGGGCCCGCAGCAGGGTCAATGCCTCGTCGCGCCACAACAAGCCTGCAACCGCCATCGGGTCGACTGACAGGTTCTGTTCGGGCGCTCGGAAGATGACGATGCTTCCGTCGGACTCGACGCATCGGAGGCCCCACCATGTAGGGACCGCATCAGCCGCTGACTCGAGATGCCTAGGCACCGTCACGAGGGTTAGCCGGTCGAACACGAGGCCGAAGGTGGCCACCTGCGATCGAAGGCGAGAGAGGTCATCACGCTCCGCTTTGATCTCGAATCCCCCGAGCGTATTGCCGATCATGGCAAGATCGATCCGCCCGGCTCCCTGGCATACGCTCATCTCAGGGACCAGGCGGTGGTTGGGATCGTCCGCGAGAGACGCCTCAACGGCCATCCGGATCGCGAGCGGATCAAACGCAAAGGGTAGGCGGAGTTGGCCTGGCGCAGCCTTGCGGATCCTCGAAGTCACTGACCTAGTGTATAGAAGCGAACCTACTTCCAAGGCGACATCTGATCGAGCCGAGCAGGGCTGGGAGCTCCGCTGGCCTCCGTCCTTCCTGAGTATGACGCCGTGCACCCCCGCGGATACCTTCACCGCAAGGAGCACCGAACGTCCAGCCCGGTCGCCCTTTCGCCATAGGCGCCCGCGCGTCCGTTGGCTACAATATGGTCCTCCCGAGCGGGAGTAACTCAGCTGGCAGAGTGTCTGCTTCCCAAGCACGTCCTTGCCCGGAAGGCCAGCCCGCCGGTATGCGTCGGGCGCGGACCGCTCGGTGCGGCGCGGTCGGTCAGCGCGCTGCTCGGTGGCCTGACCCCCGATCGTGGCGGTCGATGACGAACTCGATGAAGTCCGCGACCTCGGTCCGCTCGGTCTCGCTGAGCCGATCGAGCCGGCGGTCCGACGAGCGGCGGACCCCGAGCGCGGTGAGCTCGTCGGCCAGGCGGGCTCGATCGATCCCCCAGAGCACCTCGAGCAGCTCGACGAAGCTGATCCCGGTCGCGTCGGACGCGTGGAGCAGATCGGCCGGCGTCGGACGGGCCCGTGAGGGGCGCGTGGGATCGAGGACCGCCGCGACATAGCCCGGGTCGCGACCGAGCGCGGCCGACAGCCCGCGCATCGAGCGGCCGGAGCGGCCAAGGACGTCGCGCAGTCGGGCGCGGAACTCGTCATCACCTCGTGGCATCGGGCGATCCTCCTGCGTTGACGGTCGCGGCGCGACCCTGAGGCCTGGTTGCTGGCTGCGTCGGACTGACGTACTATGACGTCATGGTATCGCGATCCGACGCCACTGTCGAGGCCCCCCGCACGCGCGGGCGGCGACCGCTCCGCCAGAAGCGGCCGCTGGTCCTCCCCGTGGCGCCGATCGCTGCTCTGCCCCGGCCGCCGGCGACCATCGTCCCGCCCACGGCGGCGCAGGATTGGCTTCCCGCCCTCGCGCTCCGGCCCTTGATCGCCGAGTACAGCGCGACGTTCGGCGCCGCCTGGGGGCCGGTGACGCGGCGCAAGCATGCCGACGACTTCGCCCGCTTCCTCGCCTGGCTCGAGGCCCACGAGCTCCCGCTGACCACCGCGTCGCTCGACTTTGTGACCCTCGTCGAGTACGTCACCGAGCTGCGCTCCCGGCCGAAGGTGGCCGGCGTCTGGCGGGGCACTCCCGATGCGCGCGGGCGCTCCCTCCGAGCGGGGTCGGTCGCGACCCTCTCGGCGAACAGCGTCAACGCGTATGTCCGCCCCTTGCGCTCGCTCGCCATCTGGCTCGTCGACGAGGGAATCATCCGGGTCGATCCGTTCCGCCGTTCTCGTCGGCGGACGGCCCGCAACCCGCTCCTGCCGTCCGAGGAGACCCCGCCCAAGAGCGCGACCCTCGCCGACCTTCGCGCCCTCGAGGCGGGCTGTGGCGGCGGTCGACCGCTCGACCTTCGGGACCGGGCGATCGTCTCGGTCTTCGTCACGACCGCGGCCCGCAACAGCTCCGTCCGGCTCCTCCGGCTCGAGGACGTCGACCTCGCGCGCTCGATCATCCGGTTCGTCCGGGCGAAGGGCGGCAAGACCCTCGAGGTCGCCCTCCACGCCGAGACCCGCGCAGCGCTCCTCGCGTACCTCGAGCGGGGCCGGCCAGCCCTCCTCGGTCCCGCGTTCGTCATGGACCCGACCGCCGACGATCCGGGCTGGCTCTTCCTCTCCGCGGGAGCCGGGGGGCCACGGCCGCTCACGATGAATTCCGTCTCGCTCATGCTGCGCCGCCGCTATCACGCCGGGGGCGGGACGTTGCGGACGTTCGGCTCCCACCGGATCCGCCATGGAACAGCGACGCTCCTCGTCAACAACGGGATGCCGCTCGAAGAAGTGAGCCGGTACTTGGGGCATTCCTCGACCGACGTCACCCGTCGCTACGCCCGCCAGACCCCCGACGCCCTCGGGGTCCGGGCCGCCGAGGCGCTCGAGCGAGCGGGGCTCGTGGCGAGCTGACAGCTCAGGGGGGCGGTCCCTGGCCATAGGAATGTCTCCCCGGATGGCCAGCCCTCCTCCTCCCTCGAGGCCCCGGGCAGGTTCGCGCCACCTCGAGCGCCGCGCTGAGCGTGCGGATCCTCCGCCTCGCGCCACGGCGGTGGGCTTCGCGCCACGCTGCTTGCGGCTCCGCGCCACATCATTTGGGGTCCCGCGCCACACTGATGACCCGCGATGACCAGCCTGAACGACGCCCACGATCCTGCGATCCTCCGCCTCCTCGCTGGCGGCGTGACGCGGAGCCAGGCGCTCGCGGACGCGCTCGGCATCCCGGGCCGGACGATCCAACGGCACCTGCGCCGCCTCACTGAGGCCGGCCTCGTGGAGTCGCCGACCAACGGGGTCTGGCGGCTCAGCGGCGCCGGCAGCCGCGCCGCGCTCATCACCACGGTCCCCGAGCCAGTCGGCGCGACGGAGGCACTCGCGGAACTCCCGACCGAGCATCGGGCGATGCTGCGCCTCATCGAGGATGCGGTCATCGCGCGGCGCGCCCTCGGTGCCGTCTATCCGACCAACTGGCCCGGCTTCATCCTCCTCGGGCCGACTAAGACGGGCAAGACGCTCCTCGCGAGCCTCGCCGTCCGCCGGTTCGGGATCGATCCCGGCACGGCGATCGTGATGCTGATGCGGGAGACGGAGGGGAGCCTCCTCGGCCGGCGGGTGCAGACCGGCCCGGCGATCTGGGAGATCACGCCGAGCCCGTTCCTGGCCCTCCCGCTGATCGTCCTCGACGAGTTCGACAAGGCGTCGCCTGAGCTGCGCCAGGCGGCGTTCGCGTATCTCGCCGGCGAGTCGCTATACCGCTCCGAGGGCACCGAGCTCCACGTCGCCGCGACCGCGATCGTCACGCTCAACGACGACGGGGGTCTCGCGAAGCTCCTGCCCGATGCGTACCTGCGCCGCTCCGTCGTCCTCGACACGAACGCCCTCGTCGAGGCGACCGCCGATCTCCACGTGACCGCTCGGCGTCTCGCCCGAGCGGCGATCCCGGTCCTGGGGGAAGCGCTCGAGCCACCGGCGACCGAGCTGCCGGAGAACGCCTGGGATGCGCTCGGGAGGCTCCTCCAAGCCTGCCTGACCCAGCGGGGCTGGGGCCTCGTCGACGTCGAGGCGATCAGCCGACTGGTCCTCGGACGCGCGGCGCAGGAGCCCGACCTCGAGGCGGCCGTCCTCGGCGTCGCTGCCGACTACCTCCTCGTCACCGCGACGCGGCAGGGGCTCGTCGAGCCTGACTGGCCGATGCGGTTCGAGGGTTTCGTGGGACCGGCCGTCGCGCCGATCGCGACAGCCCTCGAGGCGGCCCGAACCCGGCAGGCCACCGGGGAGGCACGCCAGGTGACCGAGGAGCAGCTCACCCGAGCGGCCACGATCGAGCTCGCCGGGACCCGGGCCCGCCTCGTCGACGCGCTGGACTATGCGCTCCGCACCAGTCCTCGGACGGACCTCACCGACGAGGAGCGGGCTGGGCTCGCCACGGCTCGCGGCAAGGCAGCGCCGCTCCGCGAAGCAATCGCGGGTGCCCGCAGCAGCGCGGCGCTCCTCGCGCTTGAAGCGGATCTCGAGCGCGAGGTCCTCACCCCGATCCGCGCGATGGCCGAGGCTCGCGATGCGCGGCGTGCGCAGACGGCTGCCGCCCGGCAGCGGCAGCAGGAGGATGACCGGGGGGCGCATCGAAGGGCGGTCGAGGCGACGCGGGTCGCTCAGGAGACCAGGCGGGCCGCGGAACGCGATGCGAGGAGTCGCCGCGCCGCGGTCAAGGCCCTCTGTCGTCGGACCACGACGCGCCCTGGGGAGAACGTCCTCGACGCGCTCCTCGGCGCGGACTGCCTGACCCGCCTGGACGAACAGCATGACGTGGAGACGATCGGCTCGATCGTCGCCAATTCGCCCCTCGGGCGCGCCGTTCGCGCGCGCCTTGAACCAGCCAAACCGCCGCCGTCCGCGCCAGTCGATCCCTGGGCGCTCTATACGGCAGGAGGCTTCCGACCGGCGAGCGTGGATCCTCCTCAGGACGAACCGTCGCGCCACTACAAGACGGAGACCTGGACGTCGTACGAGGACCACGCCGGCCGGCGGTATGGCGCGAGCGACCTCGTCGCGTGGGACAGCGACGCGGTCCGGGCGGTCCTCGAGGCGGCGGCCGAGGCCCTCGGTCTGCCGCGGTCCAGCTGGCCCATGCGTCGTGCGGCGACGCCGGCCGCGCGGGCTGCCCGAGCGTCGAGCCGGGTACGACGTGGCTAGCGGCGACTGGGCGATGACCCGGGACTACGCGATGGAGGATGGGTCAGGCCAGCTCTCGGGCTGGCGCTCCAGCCCATCCGGGTCAGCCTCTGTGGCTGCGCGACGAGATGGAGGCGGACCCTCAATGAACGCGGTGTCAGGAAGGCGCTGCAACATCTCGCCTTCGCCAGGCGCGCTCCAGTATGACCTCCCTCAATGAAGGCAGCGCCAAGCAGGCGCTGCGACGACGGGGCCTTCTCCGGGTGCAGGACGGCATCCATCCCTCAATGAAGGCAGCGCCGGGAAGGCGCTGCAAATGCCGTACACCTGCTCAACTGGCTGAACGCCGAGATCCCTCAATGAAGGCAGCGCCAGGACGGCGCTGCAAAACGGAGCAGTGGCCGCCGTCGGCCCGAACAGGGTCCCTCAATGAAGGCAGCGCCAGCCAGGCGCTGCGACCGGGCGTCGCGGACTACGTGCCGCTGTGGTCGATGGTCCCTCAGTGAAGGCAGCGCCGGGTAAGGCGCTGCAACCAGCCCGCGGTCCACGTGGTCGGTATTGATCGACCACCCTCAATGAAGGCGGCGCGAGCAAGGCGCCGCAACTACGACCGGGAGGTCCTCGGCCGGTCCGACTGAATCCCTCATTGAAGGCAGCGCCAGGAAGGCGCTGCAACGGGGCAAGGAACTCCGACGCGACTACCACGGCGTCGACCCTCAATGAAGGCAGCGCCAGGAAGGCGCTGCAATGTGCCGGTCGCCGTGTGGCGTCCGAACATCTCCACGAACCCTCAATGAAGGCAACGCCAGGGAGGCGCTGCAATTAGGTCAGCTTGCCGCTGCTCTGGATCGGGCTCTTCCCTCAATGAAGGCAACGCCAGGAAGGCGCTGCAATTCGGTGACGACGATCATCGGGCAGGGCATCCCGAACCCTCAATGAAGGCAACGCCAGGAAGGCGCTGCAATCTTCACGCGAAGTGACGGCTGATCTGTCACGACGCTCCCTTAATGAAGGCAACGCCAGGAAGGCGCTGCAATCCGGAATGCGCCCGAGCCATCCCATCTTGAGAAGCACCCCTCAATGAAGGCAACGCCAGGAAGGCGCTGCAATTTTGCGAGGTCCTCGGCGATGTTGCGGATGCTCGACCCTCAATGAAGGCAACGCCAGGGAGGCGCTGCAATTGGGTCTCCACGCTTGAGACCGGCGCACAGACCTGGCGCCACCCGTTCAGTCGGGGCCGTCGCGAGGCGTCTCGGAGAGAGCGTACTCGCATGAGACCTCACCCGGACCTGACATCCGTCGCGCGAGCGCTCGAGCGTGGGAGACGGGTCACCGGACCGTTCGCGGGGCCGGCGTCAGAGGATAAACACACGCTCGTCGGTGATCGGCCGGCGGCGCCCGATGACCTCGAACCGGCGGTCGAGGTCGGCCGACACGGAGCCCAGATCGCAGATGAGCACGGAGTCGACCTCAGGGTCAATGACCTTCGCGAGCGCCGCCCGGAGACGCATTAGCTTCGCGGGCCTCCCGTGCACGACAAAGAAGGCAGCGCCAGGAAGGCGCTGCAACGCGAACGCGGCGCTGGTGGCGATCGAGCTCGGCCTCCCTCAATGAAGGCAGCGCCAGGAAGGCGCTGCAACCGCTCCGATCGTCCCTACGTACCCCTCGATAATCCCCCCTCAATGAAAGCAGCGCCAGGAAGGCGCTGCAAACCTCGCGCCGGCGGAGCTCCTCGCCGAGCTCGAGGCACCCTCAATGAAGGCAGCGCCGGAAGGCGCTGCAACGTGCGGCGGGCGTCGATGTCGTCGACCTGGAAGTGGAACCCTCAATGAAGGCAGCGCCAGGAAGGCGCCACAACCGAACGCGGATGGCGTCGATGTCGACTGGGTTCTCGCCCCTCAATGAAGGCAGCGCCAGGAAGGCCCTGCAACCCGCATGCTGTACCGGCGCGTGCTCGGGCTGTTCCGCCCTCAATGAAGGCAGCGCCATGAAGGCGCTGCAACCGGGCGTCGCGAACTTCGATCCACTTTCGTCGATGGTCCCCCAATGACAGCAGCGGGCAGAAGGCACTGCAACCGCCCGAAGATCCCAACGAGGAACGTCTAAACCGCCCCGCAATGAAGGCAGCGCCAGGAAGGCGCTGCAACCCGGCACGTACCCGAGCGACGGGTCGTTCACGGGCGGCCTTCAATGAAGGCAGCGCCAAGAAGGCGCTGCAACCTGAGGTAGCCCTTCTCTTCGGCGACGCCGAACCTCCCTCAATGAAGGCAGCGCCTGGTCGGCGCTGCAACGACCAAGGAAGTGGACCTCGCGATCATCGAGTACCTCCCCCAATGAAGGCAGGGCCAGGAAGGCGCTGCAATAACGCGGGCCCCCGAAGGGCCGACCGAGCGCAGCTCACCGATCTGGAGTCTCAGCTGGATCCGCATCGCATCGGTAACTACCTGCTCGTGCCGGACCTCGAACCAGGCCCACCTCGGGCAGAAGACCCGGTGCGCCAGGAGGCTAATCGGGATCGGGTCATCGCGCGATGCCCCGGGACCGCTCATGGCGCCAGCCGGAGGACCGAGCCGAGCAGCGCGCGCCGTTCGGGTG
>JBIOII010000041.1:0-15134 GCA_044449785.1 Candidatus Limnocylindrales bacterium | reverse complement strand
GAAGGCGTCCGCTTCGAGTTCCTGACCGCCCCGGTGGAAGTGCTCGGCGACGAGAAGGGCTGGGTCAGCGGCCTCAAGTGCATCCGCATGGAGCTCGGCGAGCCCGACGCATCGGGACGCCGGCGGCCGGTCGAGATCCCCGGCTCCGAGTTCGTCTTCCCGTGCGAGATGGTTGTGGTCGCGATCGGCACGAAGTCCAATCCCTTGCTGACTTCCACGTCGCCGGACCTGCACGTCAACAAGTGGGGCTACATCGAGATCGACGGCAACCTCCAGACCTCGATGGACGGCGTCTTCGCCGGCGGCGACATCGTCCGCGGCGCAGCCACGGTCATCCTGGCCATGGGCGACGGCAAGAAGGCGGCCCGCAACATCGACGCGTACCTGCGCGGTGACCTGCCGTCTCCGGTCGAGGCTCCGGCGGAGGCTCCGGCGGCCCTCTAGGGCCGGGCGCAGCAACCGACGAGGGCCGAACCGCATGGGCAAGCTCGTCTACTCGATGTCCGTCTCACTCGACGGCTTCGTCGAGACGCCGGACCGCTCACTCGACTGGGTGCTGATCGACGAAGAGCTGCACTCGTTCTTCAATGACGAGGCCCGCGAGATGAGCGCCTTCCTCTACGGACGACGGCTGTACGAGCTGATGGTCAAATCCTGGCCCACGGCGGCGACCGATCACGCCGCGACGCCGGCGATGGTCGAGTTCGCCCGCATCTGGAAGGACAAGCCGAAGATCGTGTTCTCCAGGACGCTCGAGCGCGTCGAGTGGAATAGCCGCCTGGTCCGCACCGACGCCGTCGAGGAGGTTGCCCGGCTCAAAGCGTTGCCGGGATTCGACATGAGCGTCGGCGGTCCCACCACTGCCTCGCCGTTGATACGTGCCGGACTGATCGACGAGTACCGCCTCTTCGTGCATCCGGTGATCCTCGGCGCCGGCGCGCCGTACTTCCCGGCGCCGGAGGGTCGTCTCGGGCTGAAGCTTCTCGAGACACGGACCTTCACCTCCGGCGTGGTCTACCTCCGCTACGAGGCAATCAGCCCGGCTGGATGAACGGCGCCTGCCCCCCGATGTGGCCGGGGCGCCAGCGCCACAGCCACATGATCGCGGCCGCGAGAACGATGATCGCCACGCCGCTGACTACCGTGTACGCGGAGACGAGCCACAGGAGCCCCAACGGCACCGCGGCGTAGACCAGCCGCGTCCGCCAGGGCTCGGAGAGTCCCCCGGATGACGCCCAGGCGAGGATCGGCAGCAGGAGCCCGGCCTCGTAGCCCCAGACACGCGGTCCGGCGGCCATTGCCAGTAAGCACGCCGCGCTGCCGGCTTCGACGATTGGGGCGCGAACGAGGCCGGGTAACGCCAGAAGGGCCATTACTGCTCCGCACGCGACCGGTAGCCACAGCGGCACGCCCGGCAAGCGGCCCAGCAGGCCCGGCAGGCTGATCGCCTTGTCGGCGTTGTGAATCAGGTCGGGCGCGAGCCACGGCTGCATGCCGTTCCACCACGAGATCGGCCAGCCCCAATCCCCGGCCGCGGCAACCACGCTGACGAGATACCACGTGACGCCGACGCCGCCCGCCGCCGCGAGAGATCGCCATCGGCCGCGGAGGAGCAGCAGGCCGACCAGGGGCAACCCGAGCGTCGGTTTGTACAGCATCAGACCGGCGGCGAGCCCCGCCTCCAGAGAGCTGTCGCGGCGCAGGGCGTCGATCGTCCACAGCGCCAGAACCACCGCTATGGTTGCGTTCTGGCCGATGTCCGCCGACGCCGCGGTCGGGGTCCATGCGAAGGCGAGCAACAGCGTGACAGACGCCGGCAACTCGAAGATTCGAGCCAGGAGCAACCCCGCCACGCCGACCAGCGCGAGCATCAGAGCGGCCTGGATTACGAAGCCGGCCCAGATCGGCAGATGCGAGAGTGGCGCGAACGCGTACGCAACCGCCGGCGGGTACCGCCAGTAATCCGTGGCGACGCCGTGAGCTACTTGCCATGCGGAGTGGCGCGCTCCGTTCACGAGATCCGGCGTCCCGACGGTCGCCCCGGCGGCCCAGAAGGCCGGCCAGTCCGAGCCGCCGTTGAGCAGCGCGGTATCGATGGGCACCAGGCCGATGATGGCCAGCGCCACTCCCCAGAGTCGGACGCGCCGGGGCGGCAGCGCCAAGGGTCCCAGGCGAACACGGAACGGCCAGCCGCCAACCCCGACCGCCGCGGCCGCCGCCATGGTTCCCGACGTGGCGGTCGCGCTCACGTCCGCCCCGCCCCGCGCTAATCCCTGGCCTGGGCCAGCCGCTCCAGGATGAGCGGCTTGACCTGCGAGAGGTCTACGCGGATCTGCTCCATCGAGTCGCGGTCGCGGATCGTGGCTTTGCCGTCCTCCAGCGAATCGACGTCGATCGTGACGCACCACGGCGTCCCGATCTCATCCTGGCGCCGGTACAGCTTGCCGATCGAGGCCGTGTCGTCGTAGACGGCCATGATGTCCCTGGCCAGGTCGTCGCGCAGCGCATGGCACTTCTCCACGATCTCGTCGCGCTTCTTGAGCAGCGGCAGGACGGCGACTTTGTACGGCGCCAGCTCCGGGTTGAACCCGAGGACCACCCGCTGTTCGCCGCGGACCTCTTCCTCTCGGTAGGCGTCGATGAGGAAGGTGAAAGCCGCCCGGTCGCCGCCGGCGGAGGTCTCAACGATCCACGGAACGTACCTCTCTTCGGTCGCCGGGTCGAAGTACTCGAGGTTCTCGCCGGTCGCTTCCTGGTGGCGGCCCAGGTCCCAGTCGCCGCGGTTGTGGATGCCCTCGAGCTCCTTCCAGCCGAACGGGAAGCGGTACTCGACGTCCACCGCCTTCTTGGCGTAGTGGGCCAGCTCATCGGGACGGTGCTCGCGGAAGCGCAGCCGCTCTGGCGCCACGCCGTAGCGGACGTACCACGCCCGCCGCTTCGGCATCCACTCCTCGAAAGTGGCGGCCGCCGTCTCGGGCTTTACGAAGTACTGCATCTCCATCTGCTCGAACTCGCGCATCCGGAAGACGAAGTTGCCGGGGCTGATCTCGTTGCGGAAGGCCTTGCCGATCTGGGCGATTCCGAACGGCAGCTTCTTGCGGCTCGTCTCGCGGACGTTCCGGAAGTTCACGTAGATGCCCTGGGCAGTCTCCGGTCGCAGGTAGACCTCGCTGCCCTCTTCCTCGACCGGGCCCATGTGGGTCTTGAACATCAGGTTGAAGCGGCGCGGGGCGGAGAGCGGGCCGCCGTCCACCGGGCATTTCAGGCCGAGGCGATCGACCACAGTCGGGTCGGCCAGCTCGGTGTTGGTCAGGTTCTCCGCGCCCGGCAGCTCGTCGAGGCGGAACCGCCGCCGGCACGTCTGGCACTCGACGAGCGGGTCCGTGAAGTTGGCGACGTGGCCGGAGGTGACCCAGACCTGCGGCGCCATGATGATGCCCGCGTCCAGCCCGACGATGTCGTCGCGCTCCTGGACCATGGCCCTCCACCACGCCCGCTTGACGTTGTTCTTGAGCTCGACGCCGAGTGGCCCGTAATCCCAAACCGCGTTGATGCCGCCGTAGATCTCCGAGCTCGGGAAGATGAAACCGCGCCGCTTTGAGAGCGAGACGATCGTTTCGAGATTGGCGACGGAAGGCCCCGGGTCGTCGGCCGGCGGTGTCGGCTGTGCGGCGGTCACTCTTGTCTCCTCGGGCAGGGCGGTGAACCGCCTGCAGGCTGATCTGGGACGGGCGGGCGAACGCTCGATGGGTCGAGACGCCCGAACGGCTGCACGCTCGGGGCGCAATTCTCGCACGCGAGCCGGGCCGGTGCGACCCGCGCCGGAACACCGAATAACGGGCATGGCCGATGGGGTAAGTTGAGCCGGCCGATCGGACGCCTATGCTGAGCGCCCTGGAGCACGTGTGGGCCTCGGAATGGGTTCCAAGCTGGATGACGTCCGGCCGACAGCGCCGAGCCGGCCCCCGACGGTTCTTCTCGTCGAGGACGACCCCGCCGTGGCCCGGGTCACCACGATCTGGTTGAAGGCGCTGGACTTCGACGTCATCGTCTCGCATGACGGCCGCGAGGCGCTCGCAACGGCGTCGCGAATCACCACGCCGATCGACCTGCTGCAGACCGACGTCTTGCTGCCCGGCATGCGCGGGCCGGTGCTCGCCGGCGCCGTGCGCCGCAGCCACCCCGAGGCCGCCGTCCTGTTCACCTCGGGCTATTCGCCGGAACTGGTCGCCGAGATCTCCGCACCCCACACCGCCACGGCGACCCTGCTCCACAACCGTTCACGGCCGACCGCGGCGGTCCACAGCCGCGGCGCCTGCTCCACCGAGCGTGGCCTGACCCGTCATCATGGTCGGCGCGCGAGTGGCGCAGATCCGTCGTCAGGGAGAAAGAGCCCGTGGCCGCCAGCCAGCCTGCACAGACCAAGACGAACCACCCGGTGCTCGGGCCGGCGATCGCGATAGACGACGACACACGCAGGACGAAGCTGAGGCTCATCTTCGAGATCTGCATGGTTCCGCTCGGGCTGTTCGGAGCCTTCCTGGGTCGAGGGGACCTGGCGTCCGGAGACGCGATACTGGGGCTGTCGTACGCCGCCGGCGGTGTCGTGCTCGCGCTGTACGGCGTCAGAGGCTCAGTTCTCGATGCGCAGCACCTCGCCAGCCCGATACGCCTGCTGGTCGCGCGTGACGGGTTCGAGCTGTTCCCGGGCAACCGGTTGACCTCGTGGTGGGAGGCCTTCCCGAGCCGGCGCCCGATATCCTGGAACGAGGTATCGACCATCGGCGACATGAAGTACCCGAACGCGCCGCGGGCGCTCAGGCTTCAGATCGACGATCCCAGCGGCTTCGCCGACAGGCAAGCTCTCGGACCCATTGCCCGGATCATGCTGCGGATCAATCGGGGCGACCTGGTTCTCGGAACCGGCATGGCGACATCGATCCCGAGGACCGAAGGCATCATGCGACGCCACCTTATCGACTTTCGCGGCGGCGGACCGGCGAGCGCACGCGCCCCGGCCCGCCCTCGCACGCCACAGGGCCGCCGGCGCAGCCGCAAGCGTTAGGCGCGGCCTGCGTCGTCCTACCGAACCCGTCTGACCTCGTCGAGGAACTCGAGCGAGCGAGCGTCGCGATCGAGCGTGACGCGGAGGAAGTCGCGCATGGCGCCTTCGACCTCACGTTCCACCGCCGCCGGGAGCCGCAGCCCGGCCAGGGCTTCGACGTCCATCCGCTGGTACGCCTTGAGCAGCTTGACGGCATCCATTGAAATCCCCGCCCGATCCATCGCCGGCCCGGGGCAGCGAGCGCAGAGCAGGCCGCCCAGCGGCGGTACCCACCGGTACTGCTCGTCCGGCTCGAGCATGCGGTCGCACTCGACACAGCGGTCCACCTCGGGGCGGACTCCCAGCTCGTCGGCCAGGTGCATCTCGTACCAGCGGGCCACCCTGCCCGCCTCCATGCCCGCATCGAGCAGTTCGTAGGCGTGGCGCAACAGCGTGTAGAGACCTTCGGCCTCGTGGCGCTCCTCGATCGAGCGGTCGGCCAGCTCGGCCAGGTACCAGGCTGTCGCGGCCGACTCCAGCGAGTCGCGCAGACGAAGCCAGGCGTGGGTGACCTCGACCTGAGTCACGACGTCGAAGGTTCGCCCGCGAGCCAGGGCCACTCTCAACTCGGCCAGCGGTTCGAGTGCCCCACCGAGGCGGCTGGTCGGCCGGCGCACGCCTTTGGCGATCGCCTTCAGCTTGCCGTGGGCCGGGGTAAAGAGGGTCATGACCCGATCCGCCTCGCCGAAATCGAAGCGGGACAGCACGATGGCGTCGGTGACGTAGAGGCGCGGAACGGGCACGAGACCACGCTACCACGACGGCGTGCCACGGCCGGTCGTGCGCCGCGGCCGCCGCCGTCGGCATCGGGTTCGCCATCCTCGGCAGGTGGCCGGGAACGACGCGGACCGCCGACCTCGCGATCCATTCCGAGCCACTAATCTTGTGGCATGGAAGAGAAGGCCGCCATCAACGACAACCCCGTGCCCGGTCCTCGAACCGATCGGACGCGCATCAGACGCCACGCCGATCGGGCCGTACCGGATCGGATCGAGGAGTTCTTGCGATCAGGCCTGGTCGCCCACGTCGCATGCGTCGAAGAAGGCGAGCCTCGCCTCATCCCGTTCCTGTATCACTACGAGACCGGACACATCTATCTGCACGGCTCGCCGGGCAACGCCACCCTGCGGCAGGTGCGCGACGGACGTTCGGTCGCCATCGCCGTCACCGAGCTGGTGGAGCTGATCGCGTCCAAGACCGCCCCCGACCACTCGGCCAACTATCGCAGCGTAGTTGCCTTCGGGCGGGGCCGCCTCATCGAGGACCTGGCTGAGAAGCGGCGGCTCCTCGACGCCATGACCGACCGCTACTTCCCGGGACGGCGCACGCCGGCCGACTACGCTCCGGCCGCGGACGCCGACCTCACGAAGATGGATCTGATCGACGTAGTGATCGACGAGGCGTCGGCAAAGATGCGCACGGGCGGTCCGATGGGTCCGCACGACAACGAGGACGATTTCGCCGGCTCGGCCTTCATCCAGCCGCTCTGACCCATCCTCAACGCGCCCGGTTCGTCCAGTGGCCAATCCCCACGCCGATTCCTGAAAGCGGTTGCTATGATCCGCGCGTGCAAGTGCCCGTAACCTTACCAAACCTGCTTGCGGATACCGAGCAGGAGATCCTTCGGCTCGTCTCCGATCGAGACACCCCGACCGCCGAGTTGTACGCCATGTGCCGGTACCACCTCGGGCTGGACGGCAGCGGTCCGGCCGGGAAGCGGATGCGGCCGTTGCTCGGGCTCCTCGCCTATGCCTCGATCGCGGGCGACTACCGGGCCGCGCTTCCGGGTGCGGCGGCGGTTGAGCTCGGGCACAACTTCAGCCTGGTCCACGACGACATCGAAGACGGCGACACCGAGCGCCGCCACCGCCCCACGCTCTGGGCGCTCCACGGCATCCCGCAGGCGATCAACGCCGGCGACCTGCTGTTCACCCTGAGCCGAAAGGCCCTTCACCGGCTCACGGACCTGGGTTTCTCCGACACCAAAGTTCTGCGGCTGATGCGACTCCACGACGACACCTGCCTGGCATTGTGCGAAGGCCAGTACCTCGACATTTGGGCGAGCGAGCGGGCCGAACCGATGTCCGTCGAGCTCTACTTCGACATGATCGGCCGGAAGACCGCGGCCCTGATTGCCGCCTCGGTGGAGGCCGGAGCCGTCCTGGCTACCGACGACGAGTCGATCATCGCCCGCTACCGCGCCTTCGGCTGGGCCCTCGGGATCGCCTTCCAGCTCAACGATGACCTCCTCGGTATCTGGGGCGAGCAAGCGATGACGGGCAAGGAACCGACCGACGTGGCCCGCCACAAGATGACGCTGCCCGTGATCTACGCCTTCGAACACGCGACGGCAGCCGACCGCGTCGGCCTAGAGGCCGTCTGGCGCACCAAGGATCCGGACGTCGCCCAGGTCGCTAAGGCGGTCGCGCTGATCGAGAAGCTCGGCGGTCGCGAATACACGCGGGACCAGGCACGAAGCTACCGCGACCGGGCGCTCGCGGAGCTTGACGCCGCCGGCGTCGTCGACGCCGAGGCGCTCGACTCGCTGCGAGAGATCATCGTCGGCGTCATAAAGGCTTGACCGCGGGCTCTCCACGGGATTGGCCAGGCCTCAAGCGACGTATTGGACGACGACTGTACTGGCGATCATGTCCTGCCAGCCGCGCTTCCGGCCGTCGAAGGCGACCCAGATGACGCCGATCCAGAGACACCCGAAAGCCACCAACAGGCCGACAAAACGCAGTACGGCGTGGGCCCAGCCGATCCGGTCGCCGTCGACGCTCCGGACAACATGCAGCCCCAGCATCATCATGCCCAGTGTCTGGCCCCTCGCTCCCCAGAAACCCACGAAGTAGGCGATCAGCATGATCCCTACGATCCCGTGCCCCGGCCCTCCCAACGCCCGCACAAGGATCACGTCCACGATCCCGAGCGTGAACATGTCGATGGCGTACGCCGCGACGCGGGCGAAGAACCCGCCGAAAACTATGCCGGGCGCGGGACCCGCAGCCGTCGCGGCCTCAGCTCGGCGCTCAGCGTTCACCGCGATTCCAATGGCCGCAGCCGTTGCCGAGAGCGTGACCCCGAGATAGAACGCGAACTCTTGGAGGGGCGCGGCAGATCTGGCCGAGCCGCCCGCCGCGATAACGACCGACGAGGCGAGCCCCGCCATTGCTCCACGCCTCACGTTGAGTCGATGCATCAACTCACCCTCGCCCGCTCCACTCGGGCAACCCTCCGGCGCGCCGGAGGTTTACGCGCAGCCTACGTTCCGGCCGGGAAAGACGAAATCTTCACTTGCCCGGGGCTGCCGCGGCTCCGGATCACTGTTGCCCTTCCGCGTGGCTCGCGATCAGATTGCCCGTCGTGGCATCCACCAGGACGATCGCCCGCGGAGGCCCGCCGACCGGCGTCCCATAGATGCTGGTTGCCCAGGCCATGTCGACGGCCCACGCAAGCCTGGGGCCCCCGCCATGGCAGGTGTCCTTGAGGGACACGAGCAGCACCTCCCGCACGTAGCCGGTCGGGAAGGCCTTGCGGGCGATCTGGGCCGCCACATCGGGCGTGGCCTTTGGGACGTCGGTCGCGGGCTCGATCCGGACGCACACGACATCGAGGTCGTACGCGCTCCAGCCTTCGATCTGGACCGTGCCGAGACCGCGCAGGAACTGGCTGACCGGGCTTCTGTAGTCGTATACCAGCCACAGTGAGCCCCATATGGCCACGACCAGCCCGACCAAGAGGACGGCCGTCTGGTGCCGGCTCAGCCAGTGCAAACCCGGCCTCCTTGCGTTCGCAGGCGGCGATCCCGAGGGCTTACCGCGCCGCTCCCTTCGTCGACTCCCCGCCACCGTTGCTTGCTGCGCTCTCCCGGTCGCCGCTGCGGCGGCGCACCGCCAGCACCTTTCCAACGCGGCGCCCGTCCGTCACCTCGACGGTCAGAGTCAGATCGTGCTCCTGTAGCTCCACCTTGTCGCCGGGCCTGGGCACGCCGCCGATGCGGTGATAGATCAGCCCGCCGACCGTGTCGTATTCGTCGGCATCCTCGAGCCCGCCGAGGTCGAGGTCGAACAGCTCGGCCAGGTCGTCCACGGAGGCCCGCCCGTCGATGCGCGCCTGGTCGTCCGACAACCGGACCGTAAGTGGTTCCTCGACGTCGTACTCGTCCTGGATGTCGCCGACGATCTCCTCGAGCAGGTCTTCGATGGTGACCATTCCGGCCGTGCCGCCGTACTCGTCGAGGACTATCGCCAGGTGAACCTTTCGACCCTGGAGCATGTGGAGCAGGTCGTCGATCGACATCGATTCGGGCGCGAAGAGCGGCGCCCGCAGCAGCTTTCGCAGGTCCGGCTTCTGCCCGCCCTTGAGGAAGGGCAGCAGATCCTTGGCATACAGGACGCCGACGATCTCGTCGATCGTCTCCTTGTAGACGGGGATTCGGCTGTGGCCCTCGTTGATGAAGGTGTCGATCGCCTCGTCCATCGAGGCCGTGACCGGCAGGGCCGTCATGTCCGTCCGCGGGACCATGACCTCATGGAGGCGGCGCTCACCGAGCTCGATCACGGCGCTGATCATCTGCTCTTCTTCAGCCTCGAGAACGCCGGTCTCGCCTCCCCGCTCGACGATCAGCTTGAGCTCCTCGGTGTTGATCTGGGCCTGCGTGGCGACGCCCGCCCCAAATCCCCCGGCGACCTTGCGCGTCAGCCAGGTCAGCGCGTTCACTATCGGGCCGAAGATGTGACCGACGAGGTCGAGCGGGCCGGCCAGCGTCAAGGCCACGCGGTCCGGATACGCCAGGGCGAGCGTCTTGGGGACCAGCTCCCCGAAGACGATCGTGAAGGCTGCGAGGAGAATGGTCACGATCAGAACCGCAAGGCCGCCCGAGACGCCCCTGAGAGCGTCGACCTCGGCGATGACTCCGGCCAGATGCTCGGCCAGGTTCACCGCCGCGTATGCCGAGGCCAGGAAACCGACGAACGTGACTCCGATCTGGGCCACGGCCAGGAAACGGCCCGGATCCGCCACGAGCTTCTTCACGCGGCGTGCGTTGCGGTGGCCCTCGTCGATGAGCTGGTCGATGCGGCTGTGACGCAGCGTGACCAGGGCGATCTCGGCCGCGACGAACACCGCCTCGATGGTGACGAGGATGAGGACGACCAGCAGCTGCAGTACGACGTCGCTCATCGACCGGTTCGCTCGGCGGCCTCCTCGGCTGATGCCTGGGTGGCTGCTTCGGCGGGCGCACTCGTAATCGCCTCACCCGGAGAATCGACCGCGGCGCGTGGCTTGCGGAGCCGGGCCGGCACGCCCACCGCCAGCATTCCGGCAGGAACGTCCCGTGTCACGACGGACCCGGCCCCGGTTCGAGCTCCATCGCCGAGCTCGACGGGGGCCACGAGCATCGTGTCGGAGCCCAGGAATACGCCTCTTCCGATCTTCGTCTTGTGTTTCTTCACGCCGTCGTAGTTGCAGGTTATCGTGCCCGCGCCGACGTTCGTGCGCTCGCCCAGCTCGGCGTCGCCGATATAGCTGAAATGGTGCTGCTGCACGCCGGCCTCGAGACGGCTGGCCTTGACCTCGGCGAAGTTGCCGAGCCTGACCTTGCGGCCGATCGACGACTTTGGGCGGAGATGCGAGAAGGGCCCGATCTGAACCTCGTCCTCGACTTCGGAGCCCTCGAGGACGCTCGCCCAGACAACGCAATCGCGACCCACGACCGTGTCGATGATCTGGCTGCCGGCGCCTATCCGAGTCCCCTCGCCGATCCGGGTGGTGCCGCGGAGGACGACGCCGGGCTCCAACACGACGTCGGACGCCAGCTCGACCGAGACGTCGATGTACGTCCGCATCGGATCGAGGATCGTCACGCCGGCGAGCATGTGGCGCTCGTTGATCACCATCCGCAGCTCGAGCTCCGCGGCGGCAAGCTGCGATCGGTCGTTTATGCCGGCGAGGGTGCCGTCGTCTTCGACCTCGAGCGATACCACCGGCCGGCGGTCTTCTCGGGCGAGGGTCACCAGCTCCGGCAGATAAAACTCGCCCGAGACAGGCGATGGCTTCACGTCGCCGATTCGACGCCGCAGCCACTCCCCGTCGAAAACGTAGACTCCCGCGTTCGTTTCCTCGATCTCGAGCTCCTCGGGAGTGGCGTCCTTGTCTTCGACGATCCGGAGGACCTGGCCGCCGTCATCGCTGCGAACGACACGCCCCAGCCCCTCGGGTTCGACGGAGTGGACGGCCACCAGTGCCACGGCCGCGTTACGGGCGCGGCGCATGTCGATCAGCTCTGCCAGGAGATCCGTCTGGACGAGCGGAACGTCGCCCGACAGGATGAGCACCTCGCCGGCTTCCGGTGACACGGCGACCGCGGCCCGAACGGCGTCGGCGGTTCCGAGTGGTTCGGCCTGGAGGGCAAAGTCGGCGACGTCGGCGAAGACTTCGGCTATCGCGGCGGTGGCCGGCGAATACACGACGAGCGGCCGTCTGCCGGTTACCTCGTGCGCCGCGTCGATGACGAAGGCGAGCATCGGGCGTCCGCAGATCTCGTGCAGCACCTTTGGCTTCTTCGATTTCATGCGCGTCCCCAGGCCCGCGGCAAGGACGACCGGGAGGACGGTATCGGAGATGTCGCTCATTGTCCGTGACGGTAGCACGGAACGGGCGCCCTGCGGCGCATGCCGCGGCAGCGCCGGACGAGAGCGAGACCGCCCGCGGCCGTCGCCACTAGCTGGACCGCCGAGCGACGGCCTCGATCTCGACCAGAGCGTTGCGTGGCAGCGCGGCGACCTGGACCGTGCTCCGAGCCGGAGCCGGGTCGACCATGTGCCTGCCGTAGACGGCGTTGACCTGGGTGAAACTGGCCAGATCGGCGAGGAACACCGTGGTCTTTACGACGTCGGCCATCGTCAGGCTCGCGGCCGCCAGGACCGTCTCGAGGTTGAGAAGCGCACGCTCGGCCTGCTCTTCGACGCCTTCGAGGAGCCGGCCGGTGACCGGGTCCAGCCCGAGCTGGCCGGAGCAGAAGACGAAGCCGTCGATCTCGATGGCCTGGCTGTACGGGCCGATGGCTGCCGGCGCGCCCGCCGCCACTACCTGCCTGCGACTCATCGAGGATCCTCTCCCTTCGTCTCGCCGGGGTCCGCGGACGGTCCACCCCGCGGCTGTCGATCGGCACCGGAAGCATTGTGGACCGTGCGGGGCCGGATCGTATCCGTGCTGCCATCCGACGGCCGCGGTTGAGGTGGCAGCGCCCGACCGGCAATAGTCGTTGCGGCGATAAACGGCTCGCCCGCGCCGAGCAATGGGAGCGCACCGTTGACGGCCGCGAGCCTCACGAACCGGCCGGCCTTGCGGGCCTCTGCGAGGCTCGTGTAGAGCGACCAGAGGGTTGGGCCGGAGCCCGACTGGCAGACGGGCCGTCCGACCAGCCGCTCCAGCGTGTCGATGAACCCGTGCAGACCCGGCGCGAGCGATGCGGCAGCGGCCAGCAGGTCGTTGGCCGAAGCCAATTCCTCGGCTACAGCCAGCAGCCGCTCCGCCGTGAGCCCGGCCCTCATCTCCGCGGCAAGCCGCTCCGAAGTATCCCTGGCAAGCCCGGGATCGGCCTGGCGGGCGCCACCGGCGTACGCCTTGAAGACCTCGGCCGTGGCCAGCGGCAGTAGAGGGGTGACGAGAAGGACGGCGGGGGGCTCGCCGCCGATGTCCCGGAGGGGCTCGACGAACTCACCCCGACCCGTAACGAGAGCCGCGCCGCGAGCGAGGAAGAACGGCACGTCGGAGCCGAGCGATGCAGCCAGAGCCGCGATCGCCGTCGGATCCAACTCGGCGCCCCAGGCGGCCAGTGCCGCTTCGATGGCCGCGGCGGCATCGCTGCTGCCACCGCCGAGACCGGCGGCGACCGGAACGCGCTTGGCGAGGCGAGCCGCCAGGAATTGCGCAAATGTCGGGGCGCCGGGATGTGCGGCGGCGAGCTCGGCCCGGGTGGCGACGATCGCCCGGAGCACCAGGTTGTCCTCCGCCGGCGGAATCGGCAAGCCCGTGACCCTGAGCGAGTCGCTTACCGAACCAGACGGCGCGGGCGACACTGTCAGCGCGTCGCCCAGTGACAGCGGCACCATGACCGAATGCAGGTCGTGGTAGCCGTCACGGCGGCGCCGCACCACTGCCAGGGTCAGGTTCAGTTTGCCGGGCGCGAAACGGACCACGTGGATCCGCGCTCCCGATCCACCGGTCAGAGTCATTTCTCCGCCCCGCCGGCGAGCGGCCCCAGAGCAGCCCTGAGCGCGAGCCACTCGTCCACCGACAGCGTCTGGGGCCGCCGGTCGCCGTCGATGCCGGCGGCCCGGAGCGCCGCTCTGACCGCCTCGCCGGAGATCGGCAGATGGCGCGAGAGGACGTTGTGGAGCTTCTTGCGCCGCTCGCGGAAGCCCGCCTGGACGAGGCGCCACAGGCCGGCCTCGTCGACCGCTGCGAGACGCGGCCGCTCGCCGGCCGGATCGCGGGGCGTGATCTCGACCACGGCCGATTCGACCTCGGGCACGGGCTCGAAGGCATGGCGTGGCACACCGAAGGCAATCCGGACCGCCGCGTGGTACTGCACGAACACCGACATATAACTCATCTCGCCGGGCGCGGCGGCGATCCGTTCCGCGACTTCGCGCTGGAGCATCAGCACGAGCCGATCCGGCCCTGGCGGAGCACCAAGGAAGCGGTGGAGAAGCGGGCTGGTGATGTGGTACGGCACGTTGGCCACGACTTCGTACGGTCGCTCGATCAGCTCCGGGATCTTCTGGTCGATGATGTCGGCCGCGATGAGAATGAGAGCACCGCCTTCGATGGCCTCGGCCTGGATTCGCGCCAGACGCGACGCCAGCCTGCGGTCCAGCTCCACCGCGGTGACGGTTGCGCCGCCGTCGAGCAGGCCGCCGGTCAGGATGCCGAGGCCCGGACCGACCTCGAGGATCCGGCGACCCGGCTCCGGCGCCGCGAGATCGAGGATGGATTGGAGGACGTCCGGGTCGGCCAGGAAGTTCTGCGATAGCGAGTGGCGGGCGTGAAGCCCCTCCTCACGGAGCTGGCGGCGGACTGCCAGCGGATCGAGCCGCGGCCTGCGGCCGGGCAGACCGGCGCCCTCCGGCGGGGTGCCACGCTCCGGGGCGCCGCCCTCGGCGGCCGGCAACTTGCCCGGCGCCCGGCTCACCTGCGAGCCAGCGGCAGAGACGGCCGGGCATCCAGATCCAGGCCGGCACGTGCGCCGGCTTCCCAGCGTCGAGCCCCGGCCGCCCCGATCATCGCCCCGTTGTCAGTGCAGAGCGACGGCCTCGGAACCACGAGCGGCACGCCCGCCTCGCGGGCGCCGTCGGCGAGACGGTCGCGCAGCACCCGGTTCGCGGCGACTCCACCGCCCAGCACCACCGACCGCGCACCGGCCCTGCGGGCCGCCCTTAGCGTCTTGGTCACGAGAACGTCAACCACCGACTCCTGGAACGCGTCCGCCAGCTCGGCGACGCGATCGGCCGCCAGAGGCGACTCCCCGATCGCCGTCCCCTGGCCGTCGGTTTCGGTCGCGATCGTCCGCCGGGCCGCGGTCTTGAGTCCGCTAAAGCTGAAGTCGAACGAGTCCCCCAGCCACGCCCGAGGGAACACGGTGTCGTGGCGGGTGGCCCCGGCCGCAGCCTTCATGATCGCCGGACCGCCCGGATACGGCAGACCGAGCAACCGGCCGACCTTGTCGAACGCCTCACCGGCCGCGTCGTCGACGGTCTCGCCGAGGAGCCTGTATTGCAGATGGTCGCGCATCTCGACGAGGAACGTGTGGCCGCCCGACACGATGAGGGCGACCAGCGGGAACACCGGCTCGGCGACCTCACGATCCTCGTCGGCGAGCCACGCGGCGTACAAATGGCCTTCGAGGTGGTTGACGGGGACGAGCGGCTTGCGGTGGACGTAGGCCAGGGTCTTGGCGAAGTTGATGCCCACGAGCAGCGAGCCCGCGAGGCCGGGGCCCTCGGTCACGGCCACGGCCGAGATG
>JBIOII010000040.1:0-15150 GCA_044449785.1 Candidatus Limnocylindrales bacterium | reverse complement strand
TACGGCGCCTCTGCAGTGACATCGTAGGCGGACCATCGGCCGTAATGCCCGACATAGTCGCGGTCGGACTCGTTCAGGGTGCCGTCGAACGGGTCGACCCAGGCGGCGGCGTAGAACTCGAGAGTCCAGTCCGCTGCGGAGTCGCACATCATCACGGACCCGTCGCCGAACGTGATTTCGATGGCGCCGTCGCTCGTGTTGACCTCGCCCTGGAACACGTAGTGCAGCCGGCGAACGTGAGTTATCACGCGGCCGACGAAATCCGGCGCCGAGCTCAGCCGATGGGCACGACTCCAACCTTCGTGACGCGGCAGCCTGGCACCCGGGGTCATGACCTGGGTCCGGAACAGATGATCGAGAGTCGAGGCGGGGTCGTGGGTCAGCCCGGTATGGACTTCCGACCGCTGCACCATGGTGCTGCTCGGCGACGCGAGCCACTGGAACCGCTCGGCCTTCGCCAGCTTCGCGATCGGGCCGGCGGAGGCGTCGCCGCTGGCGACACGTTGTATCGCGGCCAGCTGGCCGACGATTTCGTCCGTGTCGCAGTCCGGGGCAAGGGCCGTAAGCCTGACCGGGTCCAGCCCGGTCCGCGCCTCGAGGAAGCGCCACTCGCGGCAGAACAGCACAACGCCGGCGTTGATGAACTCGGCCCGCTCCACGCGCGGGACGGCGCGCAGTACGGTGTACGCAAACGGGCTACGAGGCAGCGCGGGCACGTTCGGCCTCCTCCGCCAGGGGTCGATGAGCGGCGAGTCGCCGGTTCAGGTAGTTGAGATATGCGGCCCGGTGCGCAGCCGGGTCCGGCAGGCCATCCTCGGCGGCGAGCCATGAATCGGGCACGGAATCCAGGATCGAGCCGAAGAGGTCCGCGCTCAGCAGCTCGGAAAGCCGATCGTCGACGTCGAGGATTGACCCGGCCAGCGGCAGCAGGACGTGGCTCCTGAGCGCCGCCAGAGGCCTGATCGCGTGAGCCGACGCGCCCCGCCAAGAATGATGGATGTGCAACGCGGAGCCGTGGTCGATGAGCCACAGGCGGCGATGCCAGACGAGCATGTTGGTATTGCGCGCGTCCCGGTCGACGTTGGTAACGAAAGAGTCAAACCAGACGACGGCGGCGCAAAGGTCGGGCGGGGGCGTGAAGCTTGCGGCCGGGTCATAGCCGAGCGCGCCGGGCAGGAAGTCCAGGCCCACATTTACGCCGCTGCTCCGCTGGAGCAGTTCCCTGATCTCGGTGTCCGGCTCGGCGGCCGCCAGGCGGGGGTCGAAATCCACCAGCACGATCTCCGGAACCAGCAGGCCAAGGGCCCGACCGATCTCGCCGGCAACGAGTTCGGCGACGAGCGCCTTTTCGCCGTGGCCGGCGCCTCGGAACTTGGCCACGTAGAGCCCGTCGTCGTCCGCTTCGACGACGGCCGGCAGCGAACCGCCCTCGCGCAGCGGGGTCACGTAACGGGTTGCGGTGACGTGACGAATCACCCCGCAAGTATCGATCCGCCGCCTCGACCACGTATAGACGGTACGACCGTACGGTCCTGTCGCAGCCCGCGAAGTGGCGCCGGGGAGTGGCGCCGGGGAGTGGCGCCGGGGCCGCCACCGCCACCGGCCTGCCCTACTTCGCCATCAGGCCCCAGGCGATGACCGCGAGGGCGGCGACGCTCAATACCGCCATCTCCTGGAGCAGCCGCCGGTTCAGCTGGATCGGCTCGGGCGACTCGCGCAGCCCCGTTGCCATGTAGACGAGCAACGTCAGGAGCGCCGGAATGAAGAACAGCGGCAGGGTCAGCGCGCGCAGAACCACCGCGGCGGCCGCGACCGGGATCGCGTACTCGCCGACCGCCACCACCCGAACGATTCGGTCGAAATGGCCGGGTGAGAGCAGCGACGCCAGCCGGTAGCCTGCAACGCCTGCAACCGCGGCATTGAGAGTCACGAATTCGACCAGGTGCGTCGTGGTCATCGGCTGGCGTGTCAGGACTAAGCCACCCGGGATCAGACCGCCGACTGCCACGAAGCCCAGGAACGTCAGCGCAAACGCAGCGGCGCGAACCGCGACAGGCCGCGGGTGGGGAGGCAGCTCGGGCTGGTCCAGGTTGATCGGCTCGGCCACGATCTGGGCGAGATCGAACTCCGCGCGGCGCTTCGGCCGCAAGCGAACAGCCTGTGGGGCGAGGGTCGCGGCCGACGACTCGATGCTCCACGACTCTCCGTCCGGCGGCTCCGACGCGTCCGGATCCTCCGGTGCGGCGAGCGCCGCCGCTGACGTTTCGAGCCCGACGACCCACGCCAGCATGGCGCAGCCGACCGCGAAGACGATCGCCAGCCACGGCACCGGGTCGACGACGCGGGCGATACCGGCGATCGAGAACGCGGCAAGGGCCGGGAGCGCGAGCGGGATCGCGGGCCACCGCCACGGCCGCCACTGCCCGGCGATGGTCGCGGTTCCCGCAGCCGCGGCGAACGTGATCAAGGCCGTCACGCCGACGGCCTGGGCCGGGTCCAGCCAGTGGACGAGAACCGCTACCGGCGCGACGACCAGCGCCAGCTCGCGGGCCAGGTTGCGTTGCTGCATTCGCGAATGGTACGAAACCGCGTCCAATCACGGACGATCGCGGACGATCTACCTCGCCGAGGACTCGCCACGAGCCGGTGCGCCGGCCCGCCCGGGCTTGCCCGAAACCCACTCGAGCAAGCCCGCCCTGCTTCGCGTGTTCATCACCTTGTCGGGCGTCAGCCAGCCGCGACGCGCCATGGCGACGCCCCAGCGCAGATTGTCCAGCTCTTCGATTCGGTGGGCGTCCGAGTCGATCGTGAAGACGCAGCCGAATTCAGCCGCCCGCCGCGCTCGCACGTCGGAGAGGTCCAGGCGCTCGTCGGAGCCGTTGAGCTCGAGGGCCGTCCCCGTCCGCGCGGCTTCGGCGAAGACCGCATCCCAGTCCAGGTCGAGGTCGTCGCGGGAGCCGATGTACCGGCCGGCCGGGTGGGCGATGATGTCCACGTTCGGGCTGCGGATCGCGGCCAACGTCCTGGCAGTGAGCTGCTCGCGGGATTGCCGGCGGGCAACGTGGACCGATGCCACGACCAGGTCGTAGCGGGCCAGGATTTCGTCCGGATAGTCGAGCGTCGCGTCCGCCCGAACCTCCAGCTCGCAGCCATGGAGCAGCCGGAAGCCTTCCGGTGACGTTTCGGGTGGAGCCGTCCCGTCCGCCTCTTCGGCCTCGAACCGGCGGTTGAGCGCGGCAACGATTCCTCGCTGGACCTCGACTCGCTCCAGCGAGAGGCCACGGGCGATGGCAAGGCTGATGGTGTGGTCTGTGAGCACGAGGTATGAATACCCTCGCTGCCGGGCCTCGAATGCCATTTGCTCGATGGTGTGGACGCCGTCGGACCAGTCGGAGTGGCTGTGGCAGTCACCACGCAGGTCTGCCCGCGCGACCAGCGCCGGCAGCGTTCCGGCCAGCCCGGCCTCTACCTCGCCGCGATCCTCACGCAACTCCGGCTCGATGAACGGCAGCCCCAGGAAGCCGTACGCCTGGGCCTCGGTGGGGAAAGTGCGGAGTTCGGCGGCATCGGCAGGGACCGGCTCACCGTCGTCGCCCAGCCTCAGGCATCCCTTCTCCGACAGGCTCCAGCCCATGTCGCGCGCCATTCCCCTGAGCCGGACGTTGTGCTCCTTGGATCCGGTGAAGTGGATCAGGTAAGTGCCGGCCTCGCCGGGCGGCATGATCATCAAATCGACCTGCGGTCCCCGCAGCAGCTTCACCGCGGCTTTGTGCGGGCCTTTCGCGATGACCGACTCGACCGACCCGAGTGACGTGAAACGCTCCACCAGCTCGAGCGGCCGATCCGTCTCGGCCAGCAGATCGAGGTCGCCGATCGTCTCGCGCCGCCTCCGGAACGACCCGGCAGGCTGGATCGAACGCAGGCCCGGCACGCCGGCCAGCTCGGCCAGCAGCGTCTCGACAATCGCCTCGGCCTGGCCAAGGCGCATCCGCTCCTGCCGCGTCTCGAGCGCGGCGATCCCGGCCAGCACGCCCTGTTCGGTCTTCTCGGACATGCCCTTGAGGCCCTTCAACGCACCGGCTTCCGCCGCCCGCCGGAGATCATCGAGGGTCTCGACGCCCAGCTCGTCGTGGAGCTGCCTGACCGTCCGGGGCCCGACGCCGGGTATCTCGAGCAGCGCCACCAGGCTCGGCGGCACTTCCTCGCGGAGACGAGCGTAGAAGGCGAGATGCCCGGTTCGAGCAAGCTCCTCGATCTTCCTGGCGATGGCGTCGCCCACTCCGGGGATCCGAGGCGGCTTGCCGTCGCGGTAGGCGCGCGCCACCTCGACGGGCGAATGGGCGATCGCGTCGGCGGCCTTGTGGTAGGCGACGGTCTTGTAGACGAGCTCGCCCTTGACCTCGAGCATGTCGCCGATCTCGTGAAAGATTCGCGCCAGCGCGGCGTTGGAGAGGATCGGAGGCGTCTCGGGCTCAGCCATGCCGGAATGTTAGTCGCGGCCGCGGCCGGCGAAGCTCGGCTCGATCACCGGGCCGTCCGGCGCGTCGCCCGCCCGCCAACGGCCCCGAGCGAGCCCGGTTGCACCTACTGAGCCACGTCCGAGATCCACGCTTCGACGACCCGGTCGCGGCCGCCTCGTTTGGCCGCGTAGAGAGCGCGATCGGCTCGCTCCACGGTTTCATCCACGGTCTCTTCCGCGTTCTGCCCGGCGGCCACTCCAACCGAAACCGTCACCCGGTCCGTTACGCCGGCCTCGCTCAGGTCCATCTCGCGCACGTTCTGGCGGATCCGCTCGCCGATCTCGATGGCGATGCCATGCGTGGGATTGCGCAGCAGGACTATGAACTCCTCACCGCCGAAACGGACGGGCACATCCTCATCTCGGACCGAGTACTGGATCGCGTTGGCGATGGCTCGCAGGACGATGTCGCCGATCTGATGCCCGTACCGGTCGTTCAGCAGCTTGAAGTGGTCCACGTCCACAGAAAGTATCGCGACGCGGTCGGTCGACCGGCGGCGGCTCGCGAGAAGGCGGCAGTACTCGTCGAAGTAGCGGCGGTTGGGCAGCTGAGTGAGCTGATCGGTGCGCGCCTCCGATTCCGCCGCCTGGTGCGAGTAGACGCGGACCAGAGCCGCGGACGCCTCCGAGGCGGCGCTATTCAGGAGCCTGTATGCGGCCTCCGGCCATGCCTCGCCGGTCCGGCGCGAAAGGACGATCGCGCCGGCGATCGACTCGCTGGCCTGGAGCGGCGCCGCCAGGGTGTTACGCAGGCCGTACGCGTCGCGAAGGCGGTATGCGATCTGATCGGCGACTTCGTTGGCAGCCGCCTGGGTTCCGGCGGAACCCGGGGCCCGAGATCTACCTCGGACGTTGAGCCTGAGCGAGGTCGTGCCCTGGGTCGCGACCGAGGCCGGATCGATGCGACGGTCGTGATCGTCCTGCCAGACCTCCCGCGGCTCTCCATATCCCAGGCGCGGGGAGGTGGCGCCGGGTCGGGGGCCCGGCAACTCGCGCGGGTGGCGCCTCTCGGCAGGATCCAGGGCGCCGAGCGGCATGACCGTGTTCGAGCTCGGCGCGCCGGGCAGCATCGATACGAAGGTCACGTCCAGGATCGCACTTCCCGGGCGCAGGCGGACGACGGCGACGTGATCCGCCTCAGTCGCCGCTCCGAGCTCGTGGACTATCGCCTCGACGACGGCGTCCGGCGACACCGATCGGGACAGAGCCCTCATGATGCGGCTGAAGCTCTCCGCCTCGGAGTGACGACGCTCCACGTCCATGCCGGAGACTCGGGCGTTGATCACCGCGGACGCGACCAGGCCGATGATGGCAATCGAGAGGATCAGGTCGGGAAGCCCACCGCCGGCCAGAAGGAACTCAGCCAGACCCTTGCCGACGAGGAGGAGCGAGGAGATCGCGAGCAAGGTCCAGGTGAGGACGACCCGAGGGGCCCGTCCACCCTGGTTTGCTTTAGAGCGGTCCTGAGGACGGGGCAGGCTCACGCTCGAAGGATGCTCCAATACTGCCCGGCCTGTCGGTTCCCCAGGTTGTGCATGCACGCTGCCAAAGGCCGTACTTCCGATAGAAGGGCTCGGCGAATTCCGACGCGGCGTCGTTGACCCTGCCACGGGGCGCGGGCTAAACTCCGTGGTGGCTCGAGGGTGAGTGTTCGCGTGCCCTCGCAGATCGTCAAGACCCGCTTTCGGAGGATCTCTCCCTCAGTGGAGACCGGACCCAGTACCAGCGGCGCCGGGCGCGTAGATAGCGCGTACCGCGCCGACATCCTCTACCAGGTCCGTCCAGCCTTCTAGCGGCTCGCGCCCAGCGGCGCGGCCATCGAGAGGCGGGGCGGAACCCGCCATCGAGGTGGCCACATGCTCTATCTGAGCCAGGCGATCGGCCGGCCCGTGCGCGACCAGCACGGCGAGCCGATCGGAACGGTTGCCGACCTGATCGTCGCCATCGGCGATCGGTATCCGCCTGTGACCGGCATCGTTGTCAAGACGAACGGCCGCGAGATCTTCCTGCACTGGCAGTCGGTGACCTCCCTGGACGCCGGCGGCGCGACGCTGCGCACGTCCGCGATAGACATCACCAAGTTCCACCAGCGGCCCAACGAGATCCGCCTCAAGCTCGACTTGATGGACCGCCAGATCGTGGACATCGACGGCCGCAAGGTGGTCCGTGTCAACGACCTTCGACTCGACGAGGTCGAGGGTGCGCTGCACTTGGTCGCGGTCGACGTCGGCCCTACCGGTTTACTCCGCCGCCTCGGGATCGAGGGTCCGTGGCGCACCATCGCCCGCGGCTTCCGCCGCGACGTCCCGGAGCGGTATATCGACTGGGAGGACGTCGATCCGGTGGAGCGGACCATCGCCAGCGTCAAGCTGCGGGTCCCCCACAAAGGCCTGGCCGAGCTTCACCCGGCGGATCTGGCCACGATCATCGACCAGCTCAGCCGCAGCGACCGCGTCGGCGTCATCACGTCCCTCGACGACGAGGCGGCGGCCGACGCGATCGGCGAGATGGAACCGGAGACCCAGGTCGACATCCTGGAGGACCTCGAGCCCGAACGTGCGGCCGACATCCTCGAGGAGATGGATCCCGACGAGGCCGCCGACCTGGTCGCAGACCTGTCCGAGGAGTCCCGCGAGGAGATCCTGGGCCTGATGGAGAAGGACGAGGCCGAGGAGGTCCAGGAGCTGATGACGTACGCGGAGGACACGGCGGGCGGCATCATGACGACCGAGTTCGTGGCTGTGCCCGCCACCCTAACGGCGGCCGAAACGATCGATCGGCTGCGAGAGATCGAGCCGAACGCCGAGACGATCTACTACGTCTACGTCACCGATGCGGAAGGCCGGCTCGTCGGCGTGCTGTCGCTGCGCGACCTGATCGTGGCCAAGCCGGACACCGTTATCTCGTCCTTCATGTACGAAGAGCCGGTGGCCCTCCGCACCGACGCGAGCCAGGAGGACGTGACCGAAGTCGTCGCCCGCTACAACCTGCTGGCCGTGCCGGTCGTCGATGAGGCGGGCCGCCTGGAAGGCATCGTCACCGTCGACGACGCGATCGACACTCTGCTGCCACAGCCCACGAAGCGCCGTCTGCCGCGCCTGTTCGGCCGCTCCGGGGCCGCGGAGAGGTGAAGGCTCCTGCCCTCTCGCTCACACCCAGGGCGGTAAACCGGGTTCGTCTCGCGGCCATCCTCGGCGTGCTCGGTCCTGGCCTGGTCAGCGGCTTCGCCGATAACGACGCGGGCGGCATCTCCACGTACTCGGTGGCCGGCGTTAAGTTCGGCTACGACCTGCTCTGGGTCTTGCTCGCCAGCCAGATCGTGTTGTTCTTCACCCAGGAGGTCGGAGCGCGGCTCGGACTCGCCACCGGTCAGGGCCTGGCGGGCATCGTCCGCGAGCGTTACGGCGTCCGCTGGGCAACCTTCATGATCAGCACGATGCTCGTGGCCAACATCGGCTCGATCGTCGCCGAGTTCGCCGGCTGCAGCGCCGCTCTCGGCTTGTTCGGCTGGCCCAGCTGGGCGAGTTCGATTCTTGCGGCCACGGTCGTGGTCCTGCTGCTCACCCGTGGCAACTACAGCAAGGTCCAGTACCTCTTCGTTTTCGTGGGCATCTGTGTCTCGCTCGCGTATTTCGTGTCAGCACTCCTCGCCCACCCAGACTGGGGCCGGGCGGCTTCCTCGCTCGTGGTGCCACGGCTGTCCTCCTCGCCCGCTTACTGGGTTGCGGTGGTGGCGACGGTTGGAACCACGATCACGCCCTGGGGCCAGGCGTTCATCCAGTCGTACGTCGCGGACAAGCGGCTCGGGCCGGAGGATCTGATCGGCGAGCGGCTCGACGTGGGGCTGGGCGCTCTGCTCACCAACCTGATCGCAGGCTTCATCGTCGTCGCCTGCGCCGCCGGCCTGTGGGCGACAGGCAACACGAACGCGACGGACGTGGCCACTATCGCAAGAGCGCTCGAGCCGCTGGCCGGACCGCTGACGACGGTTCTGTTCGCGGTCGGCCTGCTCGCGGCATCGTTCCTCGGACTCGGCGTGGTTCCGCTCACCAGTGCATACGCCGCGTGCGAGGCGTTCGGCTGGGAGACCGGCGTCGACTGGCGCTGGCGCGAGGCGCCCGCGTTCTACGGGCTGATGGTCTTCTTCATCGTCTCGGCCGCACTTTTCGTGTTGGTGGTCCCGTCGAGCGGGCTCATCCAGGTGATGTTCACGGCACAGGTGGTCAACTGCATCCTGCTGCCGTTCGTGCTCGTGTTCGTCATGCGCCTCTCGTCCGACAAGAACCTGATGGGGCCCCTGGTCAGCGGCAGGTTCCTCCTGACGATCGGGTGGGTCGGGACGGCGCTGCTCGTCGTGCTCTCCTTGACGCTGGTGGCGACGTCGTTCGTCGGGCTGTGACGGTGTCCATGGAGACGCCGTCCACCGATCCCGATCAGCGAGGGGCGCGCACCCGATTCCCGACGGCCAGCTGCCGGTAGAGCGACTCGACCCGAGCCAGGCTCCTGGCCTGGTCGGCCCGCGCTTCGACGATGGCCCTGCCTTCGCGGCCCAGTCTGGCCCGCTCGGCTGGATCGCGATCGAGCGCTCTGGCCAGCGCCGCCGCGGTCGCCACGGGGTCGTCGATCGGGACCAGCGCCGATGGGTCGAGAGCGTACAGCCACTCGCGAACGCTCGGCAGGTCGCCGGCCACGATCTGGAGACCGCTGGCGAGCGACTCGAGGATCGCCACCGACGTCGAATCGGAGGCCGGCACGGTGACCATGACCTCGGACATGCGGTAGAAGTCCGGCATGTCGTCGTGGCCGATCTCGGGCAGGATGACCACCCGATCGACCAGACCCAGCTCGTCTATCTTCCGCCGAACCGCCTCCAGCTCCTCGGCGACGCAGTGCTGCATCGTCATCACTACGACGACGTCCGAGGGCAGCCGGGAAAGCGCCTCGATGACCACGCCGTGCCGGTAGAGCGGGGCCAGACCGCGTGGCGAGAAGACGACTCGCCGGCCCTCCAGCCCGAGCCGCGCCCGAAGAGCCGTGGGATCGGGCCCCGGGCTGAAGCGGGTCAGATCCACTCCCCACTGGACCATCTCGGTGCGGCCCGGCGCCGCTCCCAGGTCGATGGCCCCTCGCTGCAGGGCGGCCGAGTTGACCATGACCATGTCGGCGGCGCGCAGCGTCAGGCGGGCGTAGTTCGCGAAAGCGCGCGATTCCCGGGGAGTGAGGAAGATGTCCGAGCCCCACAGCGTGACGGCGTACGGATGGAAACCGGAGATCCAGGCGTGCCAGCCGTTCGACGTCAGGTAGTGCGCGTTCAGCACGTCGGGCCGGACTCGCGCCAGGGCGCTTCGCAGGGATCGCCTGGCGCGGAGATAGCTGGCGGGCGCGAACCGGCCGCGGGCCGCGAAGCGGGTGAACCTCTCGATGGCAACGGCCGGCATCTGGGCGGGATCGACCGGCCAGTCGCGCGGTACCAGCAGCGTCACGTCGTGGCCCCGATCGGCGAAGTAATTCACCCAACGCCGCAAGTGGATGCTGCTCGGGTCGCCGAGAAACGCAATCTTGAGCCGGTCGCCGGCATCGACCCGATCCAACGCGCCCTCGCTCACCGGCCTGCCTCTCGCGGCTTCACTGGAAAGCGGTGCCGATCGGCCGCCGGCCAGCAGGCCGTTTCGACGGGAGGAGTAGGCATCGCGGCGGATTATAGCCGAGGGGATCTGTGCGACCGGCGATGGCATGAGCGTCGGCCGCGACGCCGGACCGGAGCACGATTCAGCGCGGGCGGGCCACACCGGATGCTCGTAGACTCCCGTGGGGCATCGATGGGCGGGCCGCCACCGCCGCGGGCCCTCAGCTGGAGGAGTCGTCTTGGCATCCGCGGACGATCGAATTGCCGTCGTGACCGGCGGCTGCGGCTTCATCGGGAGCCACCTGGTTCGACGCCTTGCCGACGAGGGTCGAACGGTCCGCGTCCTCGACGATCTCTCCAGCGGCGACGTCCGGCGGCTGCCTCCCGGCGTCGATTTCCGCGAGGGCGACGTGGCCGATCCGTCGGCCGTCCGGCTTGCGGTAGCCGGTGCCGGAGTCGTCTTTCATCTAGCGGCGGTGGCCTCGGTCCAGCGCTCGACCGAACGCTGGCTGGACAGCCACCTGACCAACTCGAGCGGGAGCGTCACCGTGATGGAGGCCATCCGCGACGTGGCGCCGGACGCGGCGTTCGTGTTCGCCTCGTCGGCCGCGGTGTACGGCGACGTGCCGCTCGGCCCCGGCGACATGATCGGCGAGGCGGTTCCCGCCAGGCCGCTCACGCCGTACGGAATCGACAAGCTCGGGACGGAAATGCACGCCCATGCGGCGGGCTCGCTGTTCGGGCTCCGGTCGATGGGGCTGCGGTTCTTCAACGTCTTCGGCGCCGGACAGGATCCGGCGTCGCCCTACTCGGGCGTGATCAGCCGGTTTCTCGCCGAGGCCCGATCCGGCGGCCCGATCACGATCTTCGGAGACGGCCTGCAGACCCGCGACTTCGTCTACGTGGACGAAGTGGTTCGTGCGCTGCTGATGGCCGAGCCGGCGGCCTCGACCGAAGGGGCGGCTCTCAACATCTGCACCGGGGTCGCGACGACCGTGTGGGGGCTGGCGGGGGCCGTCAAGGGGGCACTCGGCATGGAGGTTGCGGTGGTCCACGGCGAGCCGCGCCCGGGCGACATCCGGCGATCGGTCGGCGATCCGTCGGCGGCGGATCGGCTGCTGGGCTGGCGACCCCAGATCGGTCTCCCGGAGGGACTTGCTCGTCTGGCTGCCGAAGAATCGGCCTGACAGCTAGCTCCGACTCCGACCGGCTGCGACGGCTTCGTCGAGGAAACCCGCCAGGCGCGCGGCCAGATTGACGCGGTCGTAGCGGCCCTCGGGGTCGGCCAGACGCGTGGGAGCCGGCTCATCGAGGAGTCGTTCGATGCCGGCGGCCACTCCCTCCGGAGTCGGATCGGCGAGGATCCCCCAATCAAGCTCGCGCAAGACGTCTCGGGCGGCGCCGTCCGGAACCACGGCCAGGATCTGGCGGTCGTAGCCCAGGTACTCCATCAGCTTGCCGCCCTGGATCTCGCCCTTGCGCGGGTCATCGGCGAGGAGCTGGAGCAACGCGTCGGACGCGGCCGCCTTGCGCATCGCCTCGGCGTGGGGCACGAAACCGGTGAACCGGAGCATCGACCCGAACGCGGCCGAGCCGGCGGACTTCGCGGCGACCACTCGGTTGTGGGCGCTCAGCCAGCCGACGAACTCGATATCGAGCCGGTCCTTCACGTCGGGCCGGCGGCCGACCAGGATTTCGAGCCCCTGCAGCAGAATTTGCAGCTCGTGCGAGCCGTAGAGGCTGCCGGTGTAGACGAGCCGAAAGCGCCGACCGGCCACAGCCTCGCCGGGCCGCTTAATCGGCGCCGCCTCGCCCCTGGCGGCCGCCACGAGGTCGGCCCGGTCGTAGCCGTTTGTGATCACGCGCATCTTGTCCGCCGCCCACGGGTAGCGCGTCGCGTACGCCTGCCTGAGCCCCTCGGTAGCGAAGACGACCATGTCCGCGCCCGTGACGATCTTCCGCTCGATACGCCGCTGCTGGACCGCGTGCCAGCCCCGGGGCGGAGTGGCGAAGGCATTGCCGATCCACGGGTCGCGGAAGTCGGCGATCCATGGCAGTCCGGTACGGGCGGCAATCCTGCCGGCTATCAAGTGGCATGAGATCGGCGCGGAGGTCGAGTAGATCGCGTCGACCGGCACGGCTTCGTGCACCGCCAGCCCGCGTTTCGTCCCCGGTCCCACCCAGCCGATGGCCGCGTCGGGGTATTGGAGGAGCCCCCAGACGCGGTTCCACAGGATCATGCCCTTCGAGAGCGCCCTGGCCAGGAGGCTCGGGCCGGCCGGACCGACGGTTGCGTCACTCGATCCACCTGTCGCAGCGGACCGGCGGCGGCTCAGCCACCCGGCGACGGCATTGGGGAGTCTCGCCGGCTCGAAGCTGCCGGTCCGCTCGATCGAGATTTCGGGCGGGAGCTCGTCCAGGAGCGACGCATCGCGAACTGTGTACGCCGGTTTCGCCGGGGTGAGGACGATGGACTTCCAGCCACTGTTCGGCAGATATTTCACGTACTTGAGCGTGCGCTGGACGCCCACTCCGCCGAGCGGCGGGAAGTAATACGCGACGACGAGGACGCGGCCGCTCACTTGCGCGGGGCCGTCGCGGCGTCGAGCAGATCGTCCGTCGGGAGGTCCAGGGCATCGCCCCGCGGCGCGTCGAGCGGATTTACCGCCACGAGGTTCAGGGGCTCGGGGCCGGGCTGCGGGCCGCCGGGCTGCGGGCCCCCAGCCGCCTCGCCGCCGGCCTGCGGACCTCCGACCTCGCCCGTTCCCGTGCCATCGCCGCCGGCTTTGTCCCGTCGCGCGCGGGTCACGAGCGCCGTCAGGACTCGCATGCCGGTGCTCCACAGGACGCGCACTTCGGCCATCCCGGGCACGACGATCGCGAACGGCGACAGGCCCGACAACCGGCAGGCGACGACGAGCATCATCACGGCGAGCGCCGTGTACGAGAGCAGCGACGACGCCGAGGCGCCCACGATCCCCCATCTCGGGATCAGGTACAGGTTCGCGGCCAGGTTCGAGGCAAGCGCGACCGTGGCGCCTACGGAGATGGCGCCCGGGCGACCGCGGCCGCCGATGTAACTCGTCAGGACCTTGGCCAGGCTCAGCGACACGACGCCGGGCAGCAGAACGAGGAACGCCGGGAAGCAATCGTTGAACTTGGGGAGCACCAGGTGGAGTCCAACCCACGCAACCGGGATCAGAGCCAGGGCGCACACTACCGTGACCAGCATCGTCAGCCGCGAGACTCGAACGAGCTTCTCGTCAGCCTGCGCGGCCGTCGAACCGGCGATGGTCGGCAGGAAGATCGTCGTCACCGAGTCCGGGATGTAGAAGATCAGCTCGGCCATAGTTACGGCCATGCTGTACAGACCGAGCGGGACGGCCGAGCCGACCATCACGGCCTGGATGATGAACGTGTCGGCGCGGTAGTTGAAGTAGCCCGTGATGCTCGCCGGATAGGCCCGGAGACCGTAACTCACGAGCGAGCGGCCCGGCGTCGGCGTGCCGTCCCGGTGGCGGGCTGAAACTCGCCAGACGGCGACGAGCGCGGCCAGCGCCGCAAGGAAGCTGATCGTCACCGTGCCCCATACAGCACCCTGAACGCCGTGTCTTAGAACACCGACGAACAGTACGAGGATGACCAGCGTGACGATTGCCTGGCCCATCATGATCGAGGTGTAGAGCTTCACCTCGTGGCGTCCGTAAAGGATCGTACCGACGAAACCCGACACGATGGTGGCAGGGAGCGCGATCAGGATGACCCGCAGCAGGTCGTCGGGAGCATCGCTGAGGATGCTTTTCTCCAGGACCGGCAGCGCAAACCAGAGCACGCTTATCGAGACGGCCGAGATCAACGCCGCGAACAGGATCGACGAGCGGAGCAGGCGCCCGACCGACGCGCCCCGGGCGCTGTAGAAGTTGATGGCGCTGGGCAGGCCGAATAGCGCGATCGCACCGAGCATCGCGGGCACGGCCGTGACCGCCACATATGCGCCCTTGCCGCCCGGACCAAGCAAACGGTTCACCACGACCGTCGTGACGAGGCCCAGCCCGAAGACCACCATCTTCGCCCCGAAGACGCTCGCCACGCGGCGGGCAAAGGGGTTGCTCCGGACCGGCGCGGCCGTCATCGGGCGCCGCCTTCGCCGCGACAGAGGCGCAGATAGAGCCGCTCGACGTTTCCGAGGTTGGTCTCCTGGTCCGCGCGGGCCTTCACGATCTTCCTCCCCCGACGGCCGACCTCTGCCCGCTCCGCGGCGCTGCGGCCCAGGGCCCGCGCCAGCGCCGCAGCCGTGGCCTCAACGTCGTCCACCGGCACGAGCGCCTGGGGATCCAGTTCCGCGAGCCACTCGCGAACGCTGGGGAGATCCGCCGCAACGACCTGGCGTTCGCACGCCATCGCCTCGAGAACCGCCAGCGACGTGGAGTCCGAAGCCGGAACGGACACGACGACATCCGCCAGCCGAAGCATGTCGGGCATGTCGGAATACGCGATTTCGGGCACCAGCTTCACTCGATCGGAAATGCCGAGTTCGGCCGTTCGGCGCTCGATCTTCGAGACTTCGGCCGGGTCCGAGTGCTGCAGCGACAGGATCGCCACCACGTCGGACGGGAGCTTAGCCATGGCCTCGATCACCACGCCCTGGCGGTAGAGAGGCTTGACGGCGCGCGGCGAGAAGATGACACGCCGGCCGTCGAGGCCGAGCCGGGTCCGAAGCTCGCTCGAAGCGGGCCCGCCCGAGAACCGCTTCAAATCCACTCCCCAGCCGATCAGCTCCGTGCGATCCGGGGGCGACTCGAGCGCCTCGGCGCCGCGCTTGAGGTCCTCCGAGTCGGCCATCACCAGGTCGGCCGACTTGAGGGTGCGGCGGGCCATGACACGCACCGCCCACCACTTGCGCGGGCCGACGTATATGTCGGAGCCCCACAACGTGACCGCGTACGGATGGAAGCCCGACATCCAGGCGTGCCAGCCGTGGATGGTGAGGAAGTGGGCGTTGAGC
>JBIOII010000039.1:0-15381 GCA_044449785.1 Candidatus Limnocylindrales bacterium | reverse complement strand
TCCGGTCCTCATCGCTCACGACACCGACTGAGGGCAGGGCAACGGACAGGGCCGGGGCCCCCGGCGGATGAACGACAGACCGAGGTCACGCGTGTTGTTCGTGCGCGTCCGAACCCCTCCGGGTGCGCCAGAACAACAAAGACGCGGGGGTTCATCGTGGCGGCAGGCGTTCGCAGCGGGTGGGACCTCGCCCTATCCGTTCGTAGCCGCGATCCCGTGGGCCAAACGGCTTCCGTCAGGGTGACAAACGTCCTTGACAGGACCTAGCTGACAAGCTAGCTCGGGGTTGTTTACTTCACACAAGGCCGGGTGCTAGCATGACGCTGAGCACTCGGAGGATTCCATGCGGTTTCGCCTCTCGCCACTGTCCGCAGACACCCCACCGGTCATCAAGGGGTTGGAGTTGATCATGGGCGGCAGTGGTGCGCTTGCTTTCTTAGTTACCGCGTCAGTAGCGGGGCACTTGCCACCGTCTTCCACTGACCCCATCTGGTGGCGACCCCTGTTGGCTCTGTTTGCGATCTCGGCGGGTCTCGTATTGCTGTGGGGTCTTTATGTGTTCGCGTCGGCGTTATGGCATGTCGCTCGTCCCGAACGGAAGGCTACTGGCGCCCTAGCGACCTCCCCGCCCTCGCCTGAAAACCCGCTCTTTGTCGCCGAAGAGGGGGCCAAGGTCTCGCTCAAGAACACTGTAGCGTCCGGCTTCGACGGCCCGAAGTTGACAAAGAAGGCGGAGTGGTCCACCGAGAGGACCTGGCTCCAACATTCGGAGGAGAGCGTCCCGATCGGCGAGGCGCTTGACCGTATCTTGGGACCGTCGCGGGTCATACCGCCCGAGGTCGGCGCGCTCCAACTCGACGCTACTTCGAGCACCCGCGATGAAAGCGGTGTGCGTGGCACGAATGGCGACGTCCTCACCGATAAAGGTGCCATCTTCGGGGACAGTGAAGCCGATGGGCCACCCAGCGATGTATAGCCCTGACGCCGTGCTATGCCGTGGCAGTCGGATGGCTGGTGGCCACGGCTCTTCAGGCTCCTTCGGCGACGAGTTCGGCATAGGGCATCGGCTCCGCGCCGATCAGGCGCAGGAGCGTGTCTCGGAACAGGTACGCATTCTCTCGGTTGTTGTACCGGAACGCCATCTCGTCGAGGTAGGCGGGCAGATGGTCAACGCTGACGTGGTGGTACGAGCCGATCAGCCCGCGCTTGAAGAGCGACCACACGCCCTCGATCGTGTTCGTGTGAACGTCGCCCTGCACCCATTGCTTTGCGGCGTGGTTGACCGTCTCGTGGCGAGTGTTCTCGTCCTCGATGCCCCTATACGACTGGAACTGGTCGGTGTAGATCGCCTCGGCCTCGTCGCCCACCACGGCCTCAAGGAACGAGCGGATGGCCTTCCCATTCACGCGGTCCGTGACCCGAAAACGGACCTCGCCACCGCGCTCGACGGCACCGAGGACGGCGGTCTTGTTGAAGGCCAGCGAGCGTCCCCCGCGCTGTCCGGGATGCTTGCCGCCGATGTACGTCTCGTCGGCTTCCACGATGCCCATGAGGTACGGGGCCGCGTCGTCGCGCATCGATTCGCGGATGCGATGACAGAGGTACCACGCCGTCTTGTACGAGACGCGCAGCATTCGCTTCAACTGGTTGGCGCTGATCCCCTTCTTCGACTCGCCCATGACGTACACCGCCAGGAACCACTTCCAGAGCGGCAGGTGCGAGTCATTGAAGATCGTGCCAGCCGTGACGCTGAACTGGTACCGGCAGACGTCGCAGTCGAATTGGTGGCGCTTCACGATGCGGCTGATCTTGTCCGAGTCGCAGCGCGGGCAGCGCACCCCATCCGGCCAGCGCAGTTCTTCAAGATAGGTCCGGCACTTGTCCTCGCTGCCGAAGTCCTCGATGAGCGCGACGAGGTCGAGATCCTGAGTGAAGGTTGGGCGGCGTGACATGGCTCAGAAACCCCAGAAGAAAGCGCGCGAGCTGACGAGCGACGAAGTCGTCAAGAAACTCTTCCATCCCGACGTGGTCGAGCACGCGAAGCGGCACGTCCGCGAGGCGGATGCCCGCTCTGCGAAGCCTGCCGATCCGTCCAAGAGTCCGTCCACACATGAAGATTAGTCCAAACTCCGCCTTGTGTCAAGTAGATAACCCCGAGCTAGCTTGACAGCGTGACGAACGGGGTGCGCCAGCTGCGTGAGAGCCGTGGGCTCAGCCAGGGCCAGCTTGCCCAGGAGCTGCGCGTCTCGCGCCAGACGGTCAACGCGATCGAGACCGGCCGATATCTGCCCTCGCTGCCGCTGGCATTCGCGATCGCCCGGTTGTTCGGCCGACCAATCGAGGAGATCTTCCATGACGACAGGCATGTCTAGGTGGGTCGTACCGGCGGTCGGCTTCGTCCTCGGCCTGCTCATCGCAGTGGCGCTGATGGGCCGCCACGCCAGCCTCGCGCAGGGGGCCGTGGCCTTCGTCATCGTCGCCGGCTACGCGGTTGCACTGCGCGCGCTCCAGTCGAGATCGGACATGGCGAGCCTCCTCTCGGGCCTACCCCGGGACGAGCGCTGGGAGTCGATCAACCTGCGTGCCCTCTCGCTCGCCGGCCAGCTCATCGCGGTTGTCCTCGTGGGGGCGTTCCTGGTGACCCAGTTTGGTGGCGGCGACTCGATGCCCTACGCCTGGGTTGGCGCGGTCTTCGCCATCGGGTATCTGGGAGGGCTCGCCTGGTACCGGAGCCGGTCCTGAGCGCGAATTGTTGATCCCGGGCTCTTTGGTTGGGCGTCGCCAGTCCGACGCCTTTGCGTCAGATAGCGTCGGGTTCCGCTCTGCACCCCGCTCGCGCCGCGCCAGCCTCGCGAAGAACGCGGAGTGCCCGGATCGTCACGAACGGGTTGCTGCGGCGCCCGCCGGCGGGACCCCAGTCGGCGAACGTGCCACGGCTTGCGACGACGTCCCGCGTGGTCCCGACACGCTCCTCGAGGGGGTATCCCCCGTCAGCGAGCCGTTTCGACTCGAGGAGCTCGAGCGCAGCCTCGCAGCGCGAATCCCCGAGGCGCCCGATGTCCGCGATTACCTCGAGCGCGAAGAGAACGTCGTAGAACTGGATCGGGAACGCGATCCGGTCGAGCGCGCTGCCCCAGGCCGGCTCGATCAGGGCCCCGTCACGGTTACGCCAGAGCAGGTGCCGCGAAAGGAGCAGCTCAACTGGTCGTTTCTTCGTTCAGGGTACGCGCTATCTGACCGCCCACGACTTCGCCCTGCTGACGCGGAACTAGCTCCCGGCGAAACATCGCCTCGGTCCCCAACCCGCCTATCAACGGCACACGCACGGCCCGTCCCATCTCGGCGACGCGCGTTGCGGGAGGCTGGCGCACAGGGCCGCAACGCGCGACGCGACCGCCGTCGCCGACCTCGCCCAACTGGCCGCCACGGTGGGAGTGAAGACAGTCCAGACCCCAAAGGAAAGACGGTGCGAGGGCGTACTGTTCTGCCCGGGGCCCGAAACACGCTTGGGGCTGAGAGGAAGGCAGCGGCATGAAACGCCAGCTCATGAAGGCGCCGGAGGGGCTCTGGTGCGTGTTCATCCACGCTCCCTATGCCGAGGACTTCGCCGAGCGAAGCCTCGAGGCCGAGCCCGTGCTCTACATCGAGGCGGAGGAGGTCGCGGACCCCGAGGACCTCGACGACGAGGGCCAGCCCTATGAGTACGTCGTCTACAGCCCCGTTGTCCTGTACTCGTCCGATATCGGGCTGTCGACTCCGTCGGGCCCGATGAGCCGCCTGTACTGGGCAACCTCCCGTGAGCACGCCCTCGCCAAACACGCCGCCGACACAGACAACCTCGTCTTCGAGCTCACTCACGCCCATTCGGAAGGCAACCTCCCGGACGTGCCGCACCCGGTGCGGACCCGGCCCCGGGTGGTCCACTGAGCGACAGCCGCCTGAGGCGGCCGCCGCCGAGGGACCGGGTCAGCAATCGAACACGAACCAGAACTTCTCGTTGCGCAGCCGCTGGTCGTCGAGCACAAGATCCCGGATCTCGGAGGGAAGCAGGGCACGCTGCCACTGGCACTCTCGGCGACCAGCGTCCTCGCGGTCGCCTTCGGGCGCGGCCGCGCGCGCAGCCATGATCGCGTAGGCCGCAGCACCGAGCTCGTGGGCTGCCACGTGCGCCACGGCCACGGCCTGACCGGCGGCGCGAGCCGCTTCGCTCGCAGCGCCGGACACCTCTCTGGCGGCGGCGTGCGCGGCAAAGGCGGCGGTGCGGGCTTGCGTCATCGTGATCTCACCACGCGCCCAGGCGCGCCCAAGGTCGATGGCACGGCGCGGGCGATCGTCCCCCGGTCGCGCCTGCTCGAAGAGGTGCAGGACGTGCTGCGCGCAGTCGGCCGCCCACACTGCGAGGAGATGGTGATCGGCGTCCTGAAGCGTGCCCGCACGACGCACGGTGACGAGCCTGGGGTCGCGGACCTTGGGGAGAATCATTCGCGCTCCTTCGTCGGTCACCCGTCGGCAGCAGGCGTGGACACGGGGTCATTGCAATACCCAAAAGCAAGAGCCGGTAGACACTGCGACGGAAGCCAGCGGCACCGCCAGCCATGCCCGACCCCGCGCATCTATGGCGCGCCCATGATCGCAGCCGCCTCCTCGGGCGTGATCTCGTCGTAGCCGAGGTCGCCGGAGTTCACGGCCTTGGCGATGGTCGCGCCGGTGTCGACCCACTTCGTGCCGGCCCACCGTTCCGTGACTCCCGTCCGCCGGTCGTACCGGAGCAGCGTGAACGGGACGAACGTCGAGTCGTGGTACCCCTTCCAGTACGTCCATGAGCGGTCACTCTCAGCCGTCAATCCGCACCTCCTTGGTGTCGGTGATGTAGGCGGCGATCCCGTCGATCCGCGTCGGCGGGCCGCCCCAGCGGTGCCCGCAGGCCCGGCAGGCCCAGGTGGGTGAGTCCGACCCGATGACACAGCCGCCGAGGGCCATCTCGCCCCGCTCGGAGGCCTCGAACATGTCGCCGGTCGGGTACCCGTAGGTGATCCGCACGGGTGCCCCCGCGCCGCACGCGGGGCACGGGGTCGGGACCAGATCCTGTGGCGTGGTCGGTGCGTTATCCATCGGTCCCTCCAGCGTGGCGCGTCCGCCGCTCACTCGTTGCCCTGGCGTGCCTGGAACCGGGCCTCGGCCTCGGCGGGCGAGATGTGCCCGATGCACATGAGCGCTGTGTCCCATGCGTTGTCGCCGTACTTCGCGTTCCACTCACGGTCCGTCGTGGCGTCGACGTGCGCGCGCAGCGAGCCGTCCTCGATCGCGGCGATGAGCCGGTCAGCGGTGGTGTCACCATTCGCTCGGTCGATCGCCACTCGATCCTCACCCCCTGATCGTCGGGACGAGGAATCCGCTCGCCTTGAGCGAGGTGTGCTCATCGCTCCGGCTCCACGTCATCGGCAGGGTCGATGTGGATGATCGCCCGGCGCCGCAGCAGGAGCCGGTAGGCGTCGCGGAAGCTCATGGTGGCGTCCCGCGTCAGCCGATCGAGCGCAGCAGCCTGCTGGATCGGGACGTAGCCGCGGTAGTCGGCGTACCACTCCCCGACGGAGGTGTACGTCGACCAGTGCCGCAGCTCCGCACGTGGCTTCCTTGGACCGAGCCCGGGGCCCAGCTCCGGTTCATTCGTGGTCATCCTCGTCTCCTATCGCACCCGGCAGGAGCACCGTGCCGACGTGAGGACCGTCGGTCGGTTGCTGCGCCGTCACCGAGCCGGGGCTCTCGGGCGCTCTCGATAGGTGGTCACCTTCGCGGTGCCGTGGACATCGTACGCCGGGTCCCGTGCCAGCTCGGCTGTCACGGCTGGGCGCGGGAGGGACGCCCATGGCAGCGCCGACCCACGACGACCACATCGCGGCGGACGGCGACGAGCGCCGACGCCGGTCCGCCGGCCGTTCTCCGATCAAGGCGCTACGCTGCCCCCGCGCGACCGCGTTGAAGAAGAGCTCGGAGGAACGACGGATGAACGGCGCAGAGATCCCGAAAGGCGTCGAGATCGAGCAGGTGTGGGCGATCGAGGCCGACTTCGCGCCCGACGGAGAGGCGCGACGGCGACCCGTCCGCCACGCTCATCTCGCCAACCTCGCGCAGCTGATCCGCGAGGGGGTGGTGGTTGTGGCGGGTGCGCTGGGTCACGTCGAGTCGGCGTTCATCGTGGTTCGGGTGGCCGACGAGGCCGCCGCCCGTGACCTTGCCGAGCACGACGTGTACTGGACGTCGGGCGTCTGGGCCCGCATCCGTGTCCGGCCGTATGGTCTCGTCCGGCTCAGCGACACCTGACTGGTCGCCGAGCAGGGCGCACCGGGCACCGGCGTCCGACCGCTGATGCCACGTCCAGGACTGCGCAACGCGGTGCGCCCAATGGTCCGCGGCAGGTTTCGCCGCCGGTGATGCACCAGCTGCGCGCTATGGCGATCGCGCTGCTGTTGATCGCCGTCTCGCTCGCTATCGCGCCCCGGGCACAGTCCGCCGCGGGTGCGTCGATCGGTCGTGCCGCGGCGGCTTCGCGGACTGCGCCCGGAGGCCCGCCGGCCGTGCTCCGGTCGCGCGCGATCCCTCCGCCGCACTTCACCCCTGCCATCACTGCGCGCCTGGCCGCGACGCTGGCGCAGCTCCGGCGCGTCAACCACCTGCCCGGCCTGCAGGTCGTGATCCGCTACCCGGATGGCACCGCCTGGATGGGCCATGCTGGCTTCGGCGACATCGCCGCCCGCTCCCCCATGGGAAGTCTGACGCTCCTCGATGCCGGCAGCATCACCAAGACCTTCGTCGCCGCCCTCACCCTGCAGCTCGCCGGTCAGGGCGTGGTCGGGCTGGACGACCCCATCGCCCGCTGGCTGCCCGGACTCCCCTATGACACGGGCATCACGATCCGGGAGCTGCTCGATCACACGAGCGGCGTCGACGACGCGTTCAGTCACCCGACATTGCTTGCCGCGCTCGACGCGAACCACCGGCGGGTGTGGACGGTCCCCCGCGTGCTCGCCTACGTCGGCAAGGCGCGCTTCGCACCCGGCCAGGGGTTTTCCTACTCCAACTCCAACTACATCCTGCTCGGCCAGATCGTCGAGCGGGCCACGGGACAGACGCTGGCCGCGCTGCTGCGCCGGCGCTTCTTCGCGCCGCTCCACCTCACCCACACGTACCTTCAGAGCGAGGAGCCGATCAGCGGGAGGCCCGCGCACGGCTACGAGTTCACTAACCCCACCACCTGGGCGGTGAAGGACCTCTCCGACGGCACCCCGCACCTGCCCTTCACCTCGCTCGAGACCTCTCTCGGCGCGGCTGGGGCGCTCGTCACCACCGCTGACGATCTGGCCCGCTGGGCGCTCTACCTGTACCGGGGCAAGGTGCTGCCACCAGCTCAGCTCTCCCAGATGCTCGACTTCGGCCTGACGGCCACCTTCCACCCGGTGCTGCCGTACGGTCTCGGCGTGGAGCGCCGCAGCTTCGATGGACGGGGGTCGTGGGGACACGACGGGTCGCTCTCTGGGTTCCGCTCGGCGATCCGCTACTTCCCCGCGTCGGGCGGGGTCACCATCGCGGTCATGACGAACTCCGATCGGGTCGACCCCGACACGCTCGTGGGATCGCTGTTGGACGTGCTCTACGCGCCGTCGCGGTGAGGCGCGGACCAGCCCCCTCCAACGGAGCTTTGTTTCGAGTCCACCGCGATGCGCGGATGATGGCGGGACCCGCTGGCCGGTCGGGGGATGGGCCGTCACTGAGGTCGTGGCCTCCGGTCGGGCCATTCGGGGTACCGATCGGGCCGAGCGGGCCATGGTCTGGGCCTCCGGACGCGCCTACGATGACACTCTCAGTTGGCCGTCTCGCAGGGAGGACCGTATTGGCGGATGGCCGGCATCTCGCGTCGCGCGCTCCTGACCTTGGCTGGGCAGGCAGTCCTCGCCTATGCTGCCGCGCCCTTCGTGCGCGCCGCGAGCGTGACGCCGCTGATCGCGCTCACGATCGACGACGACTGGTCGGCGGCTCGCGTGGGCAGCATCTTCGATACGTTGCAGCGGGCGTCGGTCGCCGCGACCTTCTTCCCTTATGCGGAAGCGACGCGGTCGGACCCCGGGCTCTGGCGTGCCATCACCGCGGCCGGCTATCCCTACGCCAACCACACCCGCACACATCCCTGGATGACGCGTCTCACGCCGAAGGCCCAGGCGGCCGAGATCACCGAGGCCCGCACCATTCTGGAGGGCATCACGGGGACGCCGATGCTGCCCGTCTTCCGTCCACCCTACGGCGCCTACGATGCCCAGCTACTTGACGTCGCCCAGGCCGCCGGTTTCCCGACCGTGCTGACGTGGGACACGAGCGACGCCGACACGTCGTCGCGCGCCACCTCGGCGCAGCTCGTCCAGGCGGCGATGCGGGGCACGAATGGCTCGGTGCTCCTGACCCATGGGGGCCCGATCCTCACCCCGCTGATCCTACCCACCATCATCTCGCTGTATCGCGACCTCGGCTTTCGCTTTGTGACCGTGCCCGAGATGCTGGGCTGGACGACGCCGTCCCCGCCGACGCCGCACCAGCCACGTGCCCCGTGGCCACGAGCGCTGTAGGACGGGCGACGGTTCACGGAGGGACGCGCTGACCACTAACGGTCGGTGCGGATTGCTGCACGATGTCCGCGTAGTGTCGCGTCCATCTGCCTCTGCCACCGTGCCCGTGGGGCGTCCCTGAAGGGTGCGCGCAGGTACCATTGGCGCAGAGTTCGACGTTCAAGTCACTGGCTCCGATGATCGTGACGTCGCGGCAGTGCCGCCACCGCTGAGCTCAGCCAACAGGAGTTGGAGGATGGTTCGTTGAAGATCCGCGACGCGAAGTCCGAGGAGTTGATGCGGCCGGCCCAGGCCAAGAAGCTCTCGCCCCGGCAGCAGGCTGCGCAGGAACGCGAGGCCAAGTTCCGCAAGTTGCTCGAAAGCCTCAGCGACCCCGCCCAGATCAAGGCCATTGAGCCCGAGAAGGACGAGAAGCTGGGCACCTTGCGGGCGTCCCTCACAAAGGTGCTCCATGGCGACCTGCGTGGTGCCCACATGGCCGAGAGGCGGGGGGTCATCTACCTCTCGCTCGGGCCCATCCCGGGCGCGCGCAGAGTTCGCGGACCGCGAGCCTAGAGGCCACCCAGTCGCGGGGACGCTCCTGCGCGTCGCATGGCGAAGTCGCGCTGGTGGGCCAGAGGCGATCGCTATTCGCCGCGTTCCACCAGCACGATGCTCCGGCTCGTGATCTTGATCCAGAGGTGGGCGGCGACATCTCGTAGGTAGCCGGTCCGCGTCAGGCGTGCGACGACCTCGGCGGTCTGCCGCTCGTCGAGCCCGAGCTCCCGGCCGATCTCCTCGCCGCTCGCCCCGATGTCGAGGCTGCCGCCGCACCGGTTGTACATGCCGCGCACGAATTCGCGATCCACGTCCACGATTGGGGCTGCCTTCCGGGATGCTGCCTTGACGACCGACGCGGCGGGCGGAGGGCCCATTCTCCCGTGGATCACCCACCCGATCTCCACATGGCGTCGAGCGAGTCACTCACGCGCGCCCCAACCAATGGCGGCCGTTCCGAGGCAGGCCCTGAGCTGACACTGGCCTTGCCCGACTCATAAGCTGGGGTCCTGATGGTGAAGTCGCTGATCCCATGACCGACTCCTCGCACCTGCCGTTCAGCGCATACCCGGGCGGAGGCCGCCTGCTCCTCGATCCGCCGAGCGGCACCGGTGCGCGCAAGGGGTACGCGCACGACATCCTGCGCTGGTGCGGGTACCAGTGCGTCTACTGCGACCTGGGCATGCGGACCTTCAACGGGTGGCTCCAGCTGTCGGTGGACCACGTCGTGCCGCAGCAGGTCGTCGGGATGGGCTTCCCGCGCGAGTGGATCCGGAGCGCGGCCAACCTCGTCGCCTGTTGCCGTCCCTGCAACGATCTGTTCAACCGGGACCCGGTGGTCGAGTCGGTCCCCTCGACGCTCGAAGGGTTCTTCGACCTGCGCGACGCGATCTTCCTGCAGCGTCGGGCAAAGATCCTCGCTCGTCGGGCTGAGGAACGGGCCTGGTTCGAGGAGCACGTGATCGAGGAGGGCGGGACCGGCGGCCCGAACTGACAAGTGCGGGTAGCCATCCTACGGCGACGGTTCGCGGCGCCCCGCGCACGACGAGCAGATCGTCTTCGATTGGCCCTCGCCCACGACGGCTCGTGGCCACGGGCAGAGCCCGGCCGGGTTAGCTGCCGATGGCGAACGTGACCTGGACGTCGACCTCGACCTGCGTCGTGCCCGCCTGGACCGGCGTCGAGACCTGGGCCCCTCCGGCCGGCGCAGCTGCCGCGAATGGGATCGGGCTGGGCGCGCTGACCTCGCTGATCGAGACCGGTGCTCCGAGCGTCACCCCGGCGGCCTGCGCGAGGGTGCGAGCCCGCTGTTGTGCGTCGGCCACGGCGGCGGCGCGCGCCTTGGCGGTCGCCGAGCTCGGGTCGGCGAGTGAGAAGCTCACGCCCCCAACCTGGTTCGCGCCGGCGTTCACGGCCGCGTCGATGATCGCGCCCGTCTGATCGAGATGGCGAACCGTGACCGCGAGCGACTGGCTGGCCTGGTAGCCGGTCACCTTCGATGGGCCGTTGCCGGTCGGACCATAGTCAACTTGCGGCTGCAGGGAGATCCATTGCGTGGCGAGATCGGCGTCCGCTACGCCGGCCGCCTTGACGGCCGCGATGACCTTGGTCATCGCGGCACTCGCGTCCTGCTGCGCCCCGGCTGCGGTGACGGCCTGCGTCTGGACGCCCAGGCTGAGGGTGGCTTCGTCCGGGGTCGAGATGACGATCCCGCCGCCTGCGACCGTGATGCCCTGCGGGCCGGTGCTGCTGCCCGACGTGCCGGTCGTGATGGCCTGTGCGGCGGCGCGCGGGCTGCCCCCCACCGCTGGAACCAGGACGACGATACCCAGGATCGCGATCGTCCCGAGGGCGGCCATTCGGAGAAGGGCGGATCGGGTGGCGGACATGCGGTGCCTCCTCATCGAGTGTCGATTCCTGCTGGGGTGAGACGGTCGGCTGACCGGCTTGGTTCCGCAGGACCAGTCGGCCACGCGCGGCGTCGCGGAGCTCACGGCCCCCCATCATGAAGGCCACGATCCACTGATCGTGAGGGCGCAAGGTGCCGAACCTACGGCTCGACTCAAGCTACGTCCTGTTCGAGCTCGAGGTCCGGCAGGCGCTCTCAACAACCTACGATCATGATCGGGAAGTCCGTACCCGTTGTCGATGTCCGAGCGAGCGCGTGAAGGGGCCGGCGCCGCCGGCTGCCGCCCGCCCGAACAACGCCGGTGGGCAGAAACGCCCCGCCGGCCGATTCGCCGACGTCCTCAGCCCGCCGCCTGCTTCACCAGCGCTGCGATCCGCTTCTCGACCACCGGCGTTAGCTCGAGCACCGCGAACGCGTTCGCCCACATCGCGCCGTCATCGAGGCGCGCGTCCGGCTGGAACCCAAAGGTCGCGTACCGGACATTGAACTTCGACGCCGCCTGGAAGAAGCAGATCGACTTGCCATCCTTGGTGTACGCCGGCATCCCGTACCAGGTCTTCGACACCAGCTCCGGCACCGCCGCCTTGACGATCTCGTGGATGCGCACGGCCATGGAGCGGTCCGGCTCCGGCATCTCGGCGATCTTCGCGAGCACGTCGGCCTCGCCGGCCGCACTGTCGGCGCCGCGCTTCGCGGCCCGCTTCGCCTCCGCAGCGGCCTCCTTCATCGCGGCCCGCTCTTCGGCAGTCCAGATCTCGGACTTCGCGGTCTTCTGCGCCATGACTGTTTCCTCGCTTCCACAGATCGGGATGAACACTGTGATCCTAGGTAACAGCCGCCGAACCGGCTTCTTGAAACCTGATCGAGTTGCGGCACGCCGCCTGTCGCCACTCAAGCATGTCAACTCCCCTGACACGGACAGCGCGTTCCGAACACGAGCTTCGTGCTTCAGACCCTCACTAACTCGCCGTCGTGTCGACGGTCGAATGCGAAAACGCCGCGGCGAAGTTACCGGTCTCGCTTTTCCGCACGCTAGCCTTGCGCAGTGACCCTGAACCTGTTTCTGGTCAACTCCGACCAGGCGATCGTCTTGTCCGATCGTCCCCTCATCGAGAACGGTCGCCTGGTGAACTCCGAGGCGACCAAGATCGCGGCGATAGTGGGGCTCGACGGCAGGTCGGTGATGGCCTTCACCGGTCTCGCACGCTATGGAGCGTTCGATGCGTCGCGGTGGCTCTTGGAGGCTGTCGGCGAAGCTGGTCGGGCTGATCGGCTCATCAGTAGCGCGGTCGGCCGCCTGCGTGAGGCGCTGGAGGCGAAGGTCGACTCCCTCGACATTAGCAAGGCCGACGATCGTCGATTGAGCGTGACCATCGCCGGGTACCTTTACTCTTCGGGGCTGCCAGTTGCGCATGTGTGGCGACTGAGCAACTTCGAAGGCGACAGGCTCGATGTCAGCGAGCCTCGCGCGGTGGGCGAGTTCGTGCTTGCCGCCGCTCGGCAAACGGAATCCCGCGCAGTGTTGGCCTACCCATCCGGGTATGACGCGGTCTTCACCGCGGGGGAGCAGAAGGCTGTTGTGGGACTCCTGCAGGAACGCCGCCCGCCAGCAGCGATCGTTGGGAAGGCTGCCGAGGTGATGAGGCGGATCGCCAGCGATCAGTCGAGCCGGGGCTGGATCGGCACCGACTACACGAGCGCGATTCTTCCAGCCGACCCGGCTCAGAGAATCTCCGTTGACTTCAACGTCGGGGCGCCGACGAAGACCGTCTACATGCCCTCAATGGTGAACCTCGAGACTGGGATCCTGATGGCCGATCCGGCGGTAACGCAGGTCTCCGATGGGCCGTGGCTCGTACCGAAGATCGGACGAAACAACCCATGCCCATGTGGGAGCGGCCAGAAATACAAGCGGTGCCATGGCAGGTAATTGAGGGCAACGGCCACGGCCGAACCGCCACGACGTTGCCATGGTTCACATCTCGCCCGGAAGGATTGCCTTTCCCTCGAACGAGGAACAAACTGCGCCGACACCGTGCGGACTCCAGCCGTCCTGATCGGGCGCAGTGCCACCCTTCGGGCCCCACGAGTTCGCCTTACGAGCGTCGACAATCGGACCGAGAGAATGGGGGGCTTCGCGTGGGTGAGAAGGGGCTCGAGACCGGGCCCGGCGTTGGGACGGGATCGACGGTTGGTTTGCCGCCAGGACTCATGGGCGGCGGGGATGGCGGAAGTGGCACTCCGCCCTCGAGCAGCAGCGGTGGTAGTGGTTCCAGCAGCGGCGGCGACAGCGGGGGCGCTCAGCAGGCGCCGTCGCTCGGGGGTGGAAGCGGCGGGTCGGGAGGAAACCCAAAGCAAGGCGCCTAACGCGACCGCGCCCTCGCGATCTGAGCGCCCCACGTGGGTGCGGCGGCAAGCGCGCGCCCGCGGGCGATCGGGGTGCGGCCCGCATCGCCACAGGACGATCTGGTCGGTGCTTCTCCGGGCGCCAGTTTCTCCGGACCGGCCGCCATCGCCGGCATCGAACAGGAATACGGGGTCTGGATCGACGGCGGCGCCGTCGACTTCGCGGACCTGATCGATCGGGTCGCGCCAAGGACGGCCGTTCGGCGCGTTCCCCACGACCCCCAGGCCCGCTTCCTCGCTTCCGGTTCCGTCCTCACGGTGGACAGTCCGCAGGCCGAGATCGCGACGCCGCCCCGCCCCTTGAGCCCGAGCATCTCCGGGCGCATGGCCGACGACGCCCTCGCCGGACGCGAGTATCTCCTGCGGCGCCTGCGCCAGGTCCGCGGCCAGGGGGAGCGGGTCGAGCTCCGCGGCTACTCGACGCACCTCAACGCGGCGTGCCCGGGAGACGTGGGGTGGCGGGTCGTGCGGCGGTACGCACGGACCTTCGCGCCGGCCCTGATGCTCTTGGCGGACCGCACGGACTCTCCGGGCCTCCTTGTCCGTCCTCGCCCGGACCGCCTCGAGGTCGGGACGGATTTCCTCGAGACCCGAGATGACCTCGTCGCTGCCACGCTCTTCTTCCTCGCCTCGACGATTCGCACCTGGGAGGACGAGCTGACTGACCGACCGCCCGTTCTGGCTTTGTTGGACGATGGGCAGGCCGTCGAGACTTGGCAGCGTCCGGGCCTCTTCATCGACCGCGCGGCGTTCGGAGAGGACCTCTATCGACTTGGGCGCTCCGCCCGTCTCGACCTGGCGGACGGGGGCTCGGAGCCTGCCGGCGAGCGACTCGAGCGCGCGTGGGGCTCCGTGCGTTCGATCGCGGCGGGCTTCGCCTCCCCGCAAGAACTGGCGATCGTCGATGCACTCGTCTCCGGTCATCGACGGTTGCTCACCGAGCGGGGAGCGCCGATCGAACCCACGGTTCGGCGTCGGCACCGGGTCCCTCCCACGGTACCTGGCCCGCATGTCCCGCTTCTCGGGCGCCTGGTCACCGGGCGGGTGACGGCAACGCCGGTCTCGATCACCTGGGGGTCGACGCTGCTCCGCGTCGCCCACCCCGCCCGCGACTTCTTCGTCCGGATCCCACGCGAGTCATCTGCCGACTTCGCGAGGCGGTTCACGAGTGGTGCGCTGGACGCGTCGATCGCGGAGGTCGCGACCGGTCCGACGACGGGCCTGGCTGCCGATCCGTACGACGACCGCCCCGGCGTCTTCGATGCAGCGGCGGACCCGTGGCCCGCCGCTGCCGATCGGCGGAAGTCGAGCGCTCCGATCCCGCCTGGCAAGGCGCGGCGACCGAAGTCGACGGTCGGACCGAGATCGGCCTTGACGTTGATCTCGCCCCTGGTCGGCGCGGAAGCCAGCCGTCCCGCACCGCCAGCGCCGGTCGCCCGGTTCATTGCGCCGCGGCGGGGGCGGCGGCCCCGGACCGGGATCGTGATCGTTGCGCTCGTGCTGCTCGGGGGACTCGTCCTTCTGGTGCGCGCAGGCCAGCCGGGCAAACTCGCACCACACGCCGTGCTGCCGAGCTGCCTAGCGGGTCTTCCGGGCGCGGCTGCCTTTGGATGCGCTGGCGCCGGCCAATCGCCGGGGACGCAGCCACTGACCACGCTGAGCCCATCGCCGAGCTGCTCGCTGGCGAGCGCCGCGGGCGGGTGTGCACCAGCGTCGCCTCAGGCGACCACCGTTCCATCCTGTACGCCCGATGCAGCGGCCACCGCCTGCGCGCGTTCGGTTGCTTCGGCGTCGCCAGGACCGCTTCCCCCGCGAGCGACGCAACTGCCGTGCCAGTCTGCGGTTGGATCGTCCACCTGCCCAACGTCGAGCCCTATGGCCGGGCGGTCACCCGCGCCGAGGCCGAGCCCGGCG
>JBIOII010000038.1:0-16174 GCA_044449785.1 Candidatus Limnocylindrales bacterium | reverse complement strand
GCTCAACAACTGGATCCTCGCGGGCGAGCCCAGCTCGGCGACCGACGGCTATCTCTACGGCGCCACGCTCGAAGTGGCGCGCGAGATCGCGGCGGTGGCCGGTCAGGACGGCCTGCGCAAGGTCTGGCTGGCGGCTCGGGCTGGTCAGGCGGCGTATCAGCCCGCCCACGGCCCGCCAAACGAGATCCTGGCCGTCCGCGCCACGGACTGGCGCCGCCTGCTCGATTTGCTCGAGCAGGAGACCGGCCGATCCTACGAAGCCATCTGGCGGCAGTGGGTCATCGACCCATCACAGGACTCGCTGCTGCAGCAGCGGACCACGACCCTGACCGCCTATGCCGCGGCCGAGCAGGCAGCCGGCAGCTGGAACCTCCCGCCGGAGATCCGGCGCTCGCTCGATAGCTGGCAGTTCGATCAAGCGCTGACGTTCATGTCGCAGGCTCGCGGCATTCTGGCCCAGCGCGATCAGATAACCAAAGAGGCGGTGAGCCAGACGACGACCCCGCCGCTAACGCTCCAGACGGCTTTCGAGGGCCCGGGCATCGCCGCGGCCAGCAGCGAGGCCGCGCTGGAGCTGTCCGTGCTCAACGAGATATCCGCCGCCGATCAGGCCCGCCGCGACAGCGGCGGTGCTGCCAAGGACGTGGGGCTTCTCGGTGCGGATCCCCAGGCGGACCTCAACGCGGCTCGCCGCGCCTTCGCGGGCGGCGACCTGAGCCAGGCCTCTCAGCTGGCGGTCAGCGCTCGCAATGCCTGGGAGAGCGCCAACAGCGCCGGCCAGATTCGCATCGCCGGCAGCATCTCCCTGCTGCTCGGCGGACTTCTGCTTCTCATGCTGTTCGTGTGGACTCGCGGCAGCCGCCTGCGAACGGCCGCCTCGGCTCGTGTGGCTGCGGCGGGCACCGCCGTCCTTGCAGGCGCCACGGCCGAATCGACCGATGCGGCGGGTGTCCCGGCCGATCCGTCAACCGCGGACGGAGAGACGAGCCGGGCCACCACGGCAGCCGCGGCGACGGTCTCAGATGACGTCAAGGTCATTGCCACGGGAACGATCCTGGACGGTAACCATGACGGTATCGCCGGCATCGATGGCACCGACGGGACCGACGAGTCGGCGTACGAACTCCTGCAGCGCGGCCAAGCGTTGCTGCGCGAGCACCACAATGCCCAGGCCGCGGTGGTGCTCGAGCGGGCCGCGCGCATCGAGCGGAGCAAGGGCTCGATACTCGAAGCCCTCGGGCGGGCCTACTTCAACAGCGGCCAGCACGAACGCGCGGCCGAAACATTCGAGGCTCTGCTCGCGATCGACCCGTCGGCGCACTACGGGCACTTCGCCCTGGGGTTGAGCTTTGCCCGGCTCGGCCGGCCGCAGGAGGCTCGAACTCACCTGCGTCTGGCGGTCGCCCTGGATCCCGCCAGCGAGACTTACCGGCGGGCGCTCGACCGGATGGACGCTGCGATCAGCTAGTCGGTTGGCTGCGGCCGCGGAACGCGTGGCTAGCGGCCGGACGCCTCGAGGCGACGGGCCAGCCACAGGATGCCGGCGATCGACTTGGCATCCTCGATGACCCCGGCTTCGACGGCCGCCACCGCATCGCGCCACGGCAGCCGCGAGAGCCGCAGGTCCTCGTCCTCGTCCGGGCTCAGCCGAGCCTCCAGAGCCGGCCTCAGTCCCGTGGCCAGGTACAACGTCAGGTATTCGGTCGAGAAGCCGGGAGCGCTCCAGAAGCCGCCCATGCGCTCCATCGACTCAGCGCGAAAGCCGGTTTCCTCCTCGAGTTCGCGATGAGCGGCACCGAGGGGATCCTCGGCCGCCCCGTCGCGGACCTCAAGAGTGCCGGCCGGGAGCTCGAGCATGGCCCCTCCGCACGGCACTCGGTATTGGGTGACCAGCAGCAGCCGGCCGTCGGCATCGAGCGGGGCCACGACCACGGCGCCGGGGTGGACCACGATGTCGCGAGACGATTCGGAGCCGTCGGAGCGGGCGACTCGCTCGGCCTCGAAGACCATGTAACGGCCGGCGTACAGCGGCCGCCGCTCCACCACTCGCTCCTTCAGCGTTGCGTCAGCGTCGCGCAACTCGTCGAGTAGCGAGTCGAGCAGTGGTCGCCCTGTCGCGGCGCGGTTGGGTCGGCGGCGGGCCGGAGAGTCGTCCATCGCCGAACTATACGAGAGGTGCCGGCGCCCCGGACTAGCCGGGACGCCGGGTCCTTGAACCGGAAGATCAGGCGGTGACCGGTCCGAAGGGGAGGGCGAAGTTCGTGTCGGGGTCGAACATCTGGACTCGATCGAGCGGGATCCGGAGTTCGAGCATGTCGCCCGGGCGGACCCGATACGACGAGTCGACGAGAGCTACGATGTCGCGGCCTGCGCCGGATGCGTGGATCAGCTCCTCATTGCCGAGGTACTCGACGACTTCGGCCTTGGCGTTTACGCTGGCCGTGGCGCCGGTAACCGGGCCGAGAACGAGGTGCTCGGGGCGGAAGCCGAAGATGAGCTGCCGACCGGCGCCGCCGATGGATTCGCGGAACTGCGGCGGAAGCGGAACGACGACGTTGGCGCCCTGAAGAGTCACGCCGTCGCCGCTGCCGGATACCTCGACCGTGGCGAAGTTCATCGCCGGGCTGCCGATGAAGCCGGCCACGAACCGGTTGATCGGCCGGTCGTAGAGCTCCTGCGGCGTGCCGACCTGCTGCAGACGGCCCTCATTCATGACCGCGATGCGAGAGCCCATCGTCATGGCTTCGATCTGGTCATGGGTCACGTATACGAACGTGGTGTTCAGGCGCTGATGCAGGCGAAGGATGTTGGCGCGAGTCTCGACGCGCAGCTTGGCGTCGAGGTTGGAGAGCGGTTCGTCCATGAGGAAGACCGCCGGCTCGCGCACGATGGCTCGCCCGAGGGCGACGCGCTGGCGCTGGCCGCCGGAGAGCTCCCGCGGCTTCCGGTCGAGGTAGCGAGTCAGGTCCAGGATCGCCGCGGCTTCCTTGACGCGGGCTTCGATCTGGACCTTGGGGACGTGGCGGAGCTTGAGGCCGAACGCCAGGTTGTCCCGAATTGACATGTGCGGATAGAGGGCGTAGCTCTGGAAGACCATCGCGATGTCGCGATCCTTCGGCGGGACGTCGTTGATGACCTTCTCGCCGATTCGCAGCGTTCCGTCGGTGATCTCTTCGAGACCGGCGATCATTCGCAGGCTGGTGGTCTTGCCGCAGCCGGAAGGCCCGACGAGGACCATGAACTCGGCGTCGCGGATGTCGAGGTTGAGGTCGTCCACGGCGACGACGTCGCCGTACCTCTTGGTGACGTTCTCGAATGTGACAGTTGCCATTCGGCGAGGCTCCATGGTTCGGTGGGCCGATGTCGGGGGATGCTAGCAGCCCGGTTCAGGGGAACCACTCCTCGTACGGGTCGTACGCGAGTAAACGTTTAGGAGCCCAAACGGGCGGCGGCGGCTGCCGCACCCAATCGAGCCGCCCGGGACATTCAGAATGAATTCAGCACAGACTCTTACAACTCCATCCGGGTGGAGCACGATATGACCCTCAATGGAGCGCAGAGATGAGCGCACTCGATCCGAACGAAAAGAGTCAGACTCGCGCCGAGCCCGACCGCGTGGAAAACGCCGATTGGTCCAGACCGGCCGATGCCGGGCCTCTGTGGCAACCCGAAGCAACGCCAGACGAGCCGGCCGAGCCCTTCGGCCAGATGGCGCCTCCGGCCCCGAGCCTGCCGGGGTCCTCCTACATCAACGCGGCGCGGCCCGACGTACCCCCACCGGCAGCCCCGGCCACAGCCTGGGGAGCTCCGACGAGCATGTGGGCCCAACCGCCCGTGGCTCCGGTCGCGCCACCGCCTCCTCCGGCATACGGCGGCGCGCCGGGATACTTCGCATCCGGCTACGGGGCGCCGCAACCTCCGGCTCCGCCTGAGGCGCCGCCGCCCTACTTCTACTGGTCTCCGCCCTCCGCCGGGGCCGCTCCGACTTACGGCGGCCCAAAGCAGCAGAGTCCGCTCCGCCGGCTTGGGCCGCTGGTCGTGGCTGTGGCGCTGCTCTCCGGTTCACTCTCTGCCGTCGGGACATACGTGGCCGTGACCCTTGCGTCGGGATCCGGAACCACTGGGACGACCGCGACCGGCCAGCCCGGGGGCGCCCAGACCATCAGCCTCACCCAGTCCGACGCGATCATCCGCGTCGCCAGCCTCGTGAAGCCGTCCGTGGTGACGATCGTGTCGAGCGACGCGTCGGGCATCAGCCCGTTCTCGGTACCCGCGACGGGCGCCGGATCCGGTTTCATCGTCAGTTCCAACGGCCTTATCCTCACGAACAATCACGTCGTCACCGGCGCGTCTTCACTGACTGTCACTCTCGACGACACGCGCCAGATGACAGCCACGGTTGTGACCACCGACGCCGTGCACGACCTGGCCCTCATCAAGATCGATGCCACGGGCTTGACCCCGGTCACGCTGGGCGACTCGAGCACCGTCCAGGTCGGCCAGCTCGCCATCGCCATCGGCAGCCCGCTGGGCACTTTCACCGACTCGGTGACACAGGGGATCGTCTCCGGGATCAATCGCAGCATCACCGTCGGCGACCAGGCGACCCGAACCCAGGAAGACCTGTCCGGGCTCATCCAGACCGACGCGGCGATCAATCCGGGGAACAGCGGTGGACCGCTCCTCGATGCCAGCGGTTCGGTCGTGGGAATCATCACCGCCACGGCCAGCAATGCTCAGGACATGGGCTTTGCGATCCCGATCAATCAGGCAAAGCAGATGATCGCCGCGGCTACCAAGTAGCCGCTCTCGCGACCGCTGCCCCGCCAGTCGTGGCGGTGTCCGGACCCCGGGCCGACGCTCCTGCGCCCGCGCGCCTTCGGCCCGCTCCGGCTCCGTAGCCCTTCAGGTCAGTTTCAGGCGCGCAGGCCATACATCTCGCCGTAGTCCCGGTGTTGATGGGTCGGAACCGAGGGCAATGCGGCGAGACACGAGAGGCGTGGAAGAATGAAGCTCAAACTGGCTGCCATCGCACTGATTCTTGTGGGCGTCGGCGCGGTCGTCCTGGTGGTGGTCGGGCCCACGTTCGGTGGAACCTCGGGTTCTAAGTACATCACCTCCACAGTCTCCACCGGCACGGTGAGCGCTCAGTCGGTGGCCACCGGCACGATCGCCGCAAGCACCGTCTACGGGCTCAAGTTCGGCGTCACGCCGGACATCGTCAGCTCCGCAAGCACGACCTCCGGGGCCGGCGGTTCGACCAGCAGCTCGAGCAGCAGCTCGACCAGCGTGACTTGGCCGGTCCTGACCGTTACTGCAACCGTCGGCCAAACGGTAACGAAGGGGACGACCCTGGCGACCGCAGACGCCACGGCCGCACAGCTCCAGCTGGCTTCCGCCCAGGCAACCCTGGCCTCGGCCCAGTCCAAGCTGGCGACCGACCAGGGCGGGCCGGATGCCGTAACGCTCGCCCAGGCAAAGAACAGCCTCAGCCAGTCCTGGAATAGCTACAAGCAGGCCGAGGCCAGCCAGACCAACACCGATCAACAGAATGCGCTGAAGCTGTCTCAGGCCCAGGCCGCCGTGACCGCGGCACAGGCGCAGCTCACCACCGACACCGCCGCGAGCGCCCCGCAGTCGACCCTCGACAAGGACAACGCTGCCATCGCAACGGCTCAGCAGAGCCTCGCCTCGACCCAGCTGAGCGTCAACCAGTCAAATCAGCAGGCGGCCCAGTCGGTTACTAATGCCTCGCTGAGCTACCAGGCCGCGGAACTCTCCTATCAGTCCAAGGTCGCTCCGGCCCCGACGGCCACGGTCCAGGCAGACCAGGCCACGGTCGCCTCGGCGCAGGCCACGGTCAATGCCGATCAGGCGGCGGTCACCGGCGCAACTCTCGTCGCCCCGGCCGACGGGCTGATCATCGCCGTCAACCTGCTCCCGGGCGTGAACGCACCGACCGGCTACGCGGTCGAAGAGTCCGTCGGGCCGATGGTTGCCACAACCAGCTTCGCCGAGTCCGACATCTCGAATCTCAAGGTCGGACAGACGGCGACCGTGGCCATCACGGGCGCCGGCGTCTCGGTCCCCGGAACCCTGACCCAGATCGTTCCCGTGGCGTCTTCCTCGGGTGGCGCCAGCAGCGTGGCGACTTATGCGGTGACGGTCACGCTGACCAGCCCGCCGGACACGGTTCTGGCGGGCATGAGCGCGACAGTCACGGTCACGACGGCATCCGTCGATAACGCCGTGCGCGTCCCTGCCACCGCTCTGGTGGGCTCATCCAGCACCGGATACGCCGTGCTCGTGGCCAACCCGGACGGCAGCACCTCCACCGTCAACGTCCAGGTCGGGCTCGTGACCACTTCATTCGCCCAGATCACCAGCGGCCTGAGCGCAGGCGAGAACGTGGTCACCGGGACCGTCTCGAACCGGACCGGAACTACCGCCAACAGCAACAGCGGTTTGGGCGGCATCAATTCGCTGACGGGCGGTGGCGGCTTCGGCGGCGGCGGGTTCGGGCGATGAGCGCCGTCGCGACTCAACCGATCATCGAGCTCACGGACGTGACCCGTGTCTACGACCTGGGCAAGGTCCAGGTCCCGGCGCTCCAGGGCGTAAACCTCGATGTCGCGAACGGGGAGTTCCTGGCGATCATCGGGCCGTCCGGTTCGGGCAAGTCGACGATGATGAACATCCTGGGCTGCCTGGATCGGCCGACCTCCGGGCGATACGTCCTCGACGGCCAGCCGGTCGACGAGCTCGACGACAACGGTCTCGCCTTCGTGCGCAGCCGCTCGATCGGGTTCGTCTTCCAGAGCTACAACCTCCTGCCGCGAACCAGCGCCCTCGATAACGTAGCGACGCCGCTCATGTATCAGGGCGTGGGCAAGAAGGAGCGGATGCGCCGGTCTCAGGCGGCGCTCGAACGGCTCGGGCTCGGCGATCGCCTGCACCACGAACCGTCCGAACTCTCCGGCGGGCAGCAGCAACGCGTGGGCATCGCTCGCGCTCTCGTAACCGAGCCGGCCCTGATACTGGCCGACGAACCGACCGGCAACCTGGACAGCCACTCGGGCGCCGAAGTACTCAGCCTCTTCAGCGATCTGCACGCACTCGGCCGGACGATCGTCCTCATCACGCACGACATCGACGTAGCGGCCGCGGCGGACCGGGCGGTCCATCTCCGTGACGGGCTGCTGCAAGAGGCGGTGCTGGCGTGAAGCTGATCGACCTGCTCGGTCTGGCCCTCTCCCGCCTCGGGACTGGCAAGCTTCGGACCGCGCTCACGATGCTCGGTGTCATCATCGGCGTGGCCTCCGTGGTGGCGCTCGTCAGCGTCGCCCAGGGCGCCACGAAGGGCATCAGCGACCAGCTCCAGTCCCTCGGCACAAACCTCGTGACGGTCAGCCCCGGCGCTGTTCGAACCGGGGCGACACGCGGCGCCATCGGATCGGCGACGACCCTAACGCTCGACGACGCGAGTGCCCTCGCGACGCTCGACGGCGTTGCGACGGTTGCCCCCGAGCTCACCACCAACAAGCTCGTTGTCGTCGGCTCCCAGAACGAGACGACCCGTATCGTCGGCACGACGCCGGGTTATCTCTCGGTCTTCGCGTACCAGATGTGGGTCGGGTCATTCCTCAATCAGGCTTCGGTCGATCACAACCTGCGCGTGGCCGTGATCGGCGCGACCACGGCCGACAACCTCGGCCTGACCGACACATCGATCGGCTCGACCATCTACATCGGCGGCCTGCCCTTCCAGCTCATCGGCATAACGCAGCCGAAGGGCGGCACTACCACGGCGGACGACCTGGTCATGATCCCGCTCTCGACGGCTCATGAGCTCTTCATCGGCAGCAACAGCGTCTCGGCGATCGGGCTGAGTGCCACGAGCCAGGACGCGATCTCAACCGTTACGGCCGAGATCACGGCCACGCTCGAGCAGCGCCACGGCATCACCAACGGCGTGGACGACTTCACTATCGCCACCCAGTCCCAGTTGCTCGGCACGGTCAGCTCGGTCAGCGACGTGCTGACGCTGCTGCTGGCCGGTATCGCCTCGATCTCGCTGCTCGTGGGCGGCATCGGGATCATGAACATCATGCTGGTCTCGGTGCGCGAGAGGACGCGCGAGATCGGTATCCGCAAGGCCATCGGCGCCCGCGGCCGAGACATCCTGTCGCAGTTCCTCGTGGAGGCCCTGGCGCTCTCTCTGGCGGGCGGCGTCATCGGCATCGGCGTGGGAGTCGTGGCTTCGTTCGCCATCGGCACGTACGCCGGCTGGGGCTTCGTCTTCAGCCCGGTGACCGTCCTGGTCGCCGTCGGCTTCAGCCTGGTCGTTGGGATCGTCTTCGGGGTTTGGCCGGCCAGCCAGGCCGCTCGTCTCGATCCCGTCGTAGCTCTTCGGTACGAATAGAACTCCACTCACGAAAGGGGAGAACCTATGGCAGCTCCGGTCAAGGGTCCGGCCAAACAGGATCGAACCACGATGATCCTGCTCTTCGTAGCCGCGCTCGTCGCGGTAGGTGGCATCGGGTTTGCTCTCGGCCACCTGACGGCTCCGAGCGCTGCCGCGGCGGCAAATGCGAGTGGGCGCACCGGTTTCGCGCGGGCCTCCCTGGCCCCCGGCCAGACCTTCAACTCGAGTGCCTTCGGCGGCGGGTTCGGCGGACGCGGTGGGCTCGCTGCCGTTACCGGCGGAATCAGCGGAACCGTGCAGTCGGTCACAGGTTCCACGATCACAATCCAGGAGGCGAATGGGACCTCGGTCACGATCGACCTTTCGGGCAACACCACATACCATGGCGAGGCTCCCGCGAGCCCGACCGATGTCAAGGTCGGTTCGAGCGTGACCGTCCAGATCGACACCACGGCCCTGGCCAGTCAGACGCCCAACCCGAGTGCCTCCGGAGTTCTCGGCGGACGTACCCTGACGGCCAAAGACGTCCTGATCACCAACCCATAGGAGACCGACGTGCACCTGCTGGTCGTCGAGGATGACGCCCGCCTGAGCCGCCTGCTCAAGCGTCTCCTGAGCCAGGATCGGCATGTCGTCGAGACCGCCCTTACGGCGGAGGAAGGGCTGGAGGCCGCCACCTCCAGTCTCGAGCTCGACGCGATCATCCTGGACGTCGGACTCCCCGACAGGTCCGGCTTCGACGTTGCCCGGACGCTCCGCAAGAAGGGCTCGCAGGTGCCGATCCTGATGCTCACGGCCCGCGATTCGGTCAGCGATCGAGTCGAGGGTCTCGATGCCGGGGCCGACGACTACCTGGTCAAGCCATTCGCCTACGAAGAGCTCCTGGCTCGGCTCCGAGCCCTGGGCCGCCGTCCACCCTCTCGAAAATCGACGGCGCTCAAGGCCGGACCGATCGAGCTCGACGAGACCACCCGGCGGGTCACGGTCGCCGGCAAGCCGGTCGATCTCAGCCAGCGCGAATTCTCGATCCTCGAATGTCTGCTGCGCCGGCCGGGTCAGGTTCTGTCGCGCGACCAGTTGCTCGATTACGCCTGGCCCTATGGCGTCGCGCTCACCCCGAACACCGTCGAGGCCTATATTCACCTTCTGCGCGACAAACTCGGCGGGGACGCCGCCGCCCACGTGGAAACCGTACGCGGTGTCGGCTACCGCCTCCGCGAAGGCTGACCCGTGAGGATCCCGCGACCCCACGTCTCGCGGCCGCATCTCCCCCGGCCGTGGCGATGGCGCCTGCGCCGCAATACGGCTTCGCTGAATTCTACGGCCGGTCCCGACCGGGCACGCAGCGACGAAGACGCTCGGATTCTTCGCGGAACCCGCGTCCGGCTCATGGCGGTCAGCGGGCTGGTGACGATGGTCATCCTCTTGTCTCTCGGGGCTGCTGCCTACTGGACCGTAGCCACGCTGACTGAGAACGACGGTCGGGCGAACCTCCAGCTTGCCGTCGTTCGGCCGGTCGACGCGGACAATCCCTATCGCTTCAGCGGCGCCGGCTCCGGTGCGATACCAATCACGATTAGCCCGACCGGGGTTCCTCAGGTCCCACGCGGATTCGTTCTTCCTCCTGGGCTGCCCGACGCGGGCAGCCTCGCCGCCGTCAAGCAGCCCGGCGATATCGACATCCGCAACATCACGCTTCCGGACGGCACGCCCTGCCGCGTGATCAGCGGCTTCAATTCCGTGGGTCTCAAGGTGCAGTGGGTTGTCAACCGAACCCCCGAAGTCAACCTCCTGAATACCTTACGTAACGTCCTGCTCGGCGGCGGGCTTATAGCTCTTCTGGCGTCCCTGCTCGCGGGTTACCTCTATGCCGGCCGAGCGCTCGTCCCGATCCGAGCTTCGATCGACCGGCGCCAGGCCGCGCTCCAGCGGCAGCGTGAGTTCGCCGCCAACGCCAGCCACGAGCTGCGTACGCCGCTCACGGTGATCGCGGCAAGCGTCGAGGATCTCAAACGCAACCGGCGGAGCAAGGTCGAGGACGTGGGCGAGGCCGTTGGCGACATCGACGCCGAGGTGCGGCACATGACCGCTCTCGTCGAGGACATGCTCCTGCTCGCGAGAACGGACTCGGGGGTGGTACAGGTCGACCGCGTAGCGCTCGACCTCGGTGACCTCGCGGCAGATGCGGCATCGTCACTGACGAATGTCGGTCAGGATCGCGGCGTAAAGGTCGTCCTGGATCCGCTCCCGGCGCCCGTGGTGGGCGACCCGCTACGTCTCCGCCAGCTCGTGACCATCCTCGTCGACAACGCGATCAGGCACAGCCCATCCGGCTCGACCGTGACGGTCTGGGTCCGGCCCGAGCCGGGCGGCGCGCTGTTACAGGTCGACGACCAGGGGCTGGGCGTGAAGCCCGACGACCTGCCGCGTCTCTTCGAGAGGTTCTGGCGGGCCGACGATGCCCCGGCCGGCGGTACGGGCCTTGGACTCGCGATTGCGAAGTGGATCGTGGACCAGCACCGAGGCAGTATCGGCGCGTTCAACCGGCCGGGATCCGGGGCCAGTTTCTGGGCGAGATTGCCGGACAAGGCTCCAGCCACCGCCGGTGAGGCCGCCGGCGCTTTGGGCGACGAAACCTCCGATGTCCTCGGTGACGCTCCCAAGTCCGAAGAGTTCGGCCATGTCGGACCCGCCGACTGGTCCACGCCGGAGGCCGACAAGGCGACTCCGCCCGGCGATCGAGCCGACGGGCCGATCGCGCCCTAGCCGAGCAAGAGCCGAGCTTCGGCTACCAGGCCGACGGCAATGATCGCGAACCGCAGGGTCGGTGCCGGTAGCCTTCGGCCCACACCCGCGCCAACCTGGCCGCCCACGATGGACCCTGCAGCGATCAGCACAACCACATCCCAACGGACCGGCGCGACCGCGATGAAGAGGATCCCGGCGACGCCGTTGACCAGCGCGGCAAGCACGTTCTTCAGGCCGTTGAGGCGCTGCAGATCGTCCGGCACGAATATCGCCAGCAGGCTGATCATGAGGATTCCCATTCCCGCCCCGAAGTAGCCGCCGTAGATGGCGGTGGTATAGAAGAGAAGCGGCAGCGGCCACGATCGATGCGATTCGGCGTGGCGATGCTCGGCGAGGGCGATCGAGAGCCTCGGCCCGGCCGCCACCAGGACCAGGGCCACGGCAATCAGGACCGGGACTATCGCCGAAAAGGCGCCGGGGAAGGCGAGCAGCAGCACCGCGCCCGTGAGTCCGCCCGCCCCCGATGCGACGCCAAGGCGCACCGCTCTCGATCTCTGGCCCACGAGCTCGCGGCGGTAGCCGACCGCGCCGCTGAGCGAGCCCGGAACTAGCCCCACGGTGTTCGAGACGTTGGCGTCGAGCGGCGGGAACCCGAAGGCGAGCAGAGTGGGGAAGGTGATCAGCGAGCCGGACCCGACGATAGTGTTGATCGTCCCGGCTGCAAGGCCCGCGCCGAATATGGCCGCAGCTTCGAGCGGCGTCATCGGCGCTTGTGGGTGGGGCGGCTCTTCACCGGGCGATCGTAGCCGACCGGGGGTCGGGAGGCCGTTGCCGATGGGAGCCACCTCCGCCGCCGGTCTTCGACCGGTGGGGCGGCGGCTCAGCCGTAGAAGTCGATCACGACCCGGGCGCCGTGGTTTACCCAGACGCCGATACCGACTCTGTGGAAATAGGAATCCATGATGTTGTAGTAGTGCCCGCCCCGGTCCCAGGCCTCATTCTGGAAGAAGATCTCTATCGAGATCATCCCGCTCTGGCCGGCGTTGCCCGGCGACGCGATGTTCTCGCCCCATGAGGCGCTGCAGTACCCGCCCCAGTTGCAGAGCCGGCTGTGCGTGGTCGTGCCGTTCAGATAGTGGGTCAGCACGCCCAGGTCGGCCAGCATCTTGGCATAGGGACGGGACACCTTGCTGGAAATGCCGTCGTCGTAAGCCAGCGCGCCCTGGCGAGGGAGCGTGTGGTGTGACGCCGTGGAGCAGTCGCCCGACGACGTCACCCAGCCCCCGGTTCGAGTGCAGTTCATCAGGCTCAAGTAGTAGAGCTCGGATGCGTGGTACGGCGCGTTGGCTGTCGAGATGCCGCCGCCGTACGGGATCTTCGTGGTGTAGGTGATCGTTCGCGTCCTGGGACGGGCAATCGAGAAGGTCACGCCGGCCGCCGCCGCCATCGGCAGACCTCCGGCCGAGCGAGCCGAGGTTGAGACCCGGACCGTCACGGAGGAACCCACGTAATAGGAGTACCTCGGCGTGAAGATCAGGACGGTGTCGTTCTGGGTCCATGCGGTGGAGCCCGATATGGCCCGACCGTTCATGGTCACCGAGAGCGCCGCCGCGGTCGACTTCTCGTCCATGGCGACGGTGAAGGTGACGGAGATCGGCGCATTCGTGTCGTTGACGACGCTACCGTCCTGTGGGCTGAACTTTGCGGCCGGAGCCTGGAGCGTCAGGACCTGGAGTGGCGCGACCGGCTGGAGCGTTGCCCCTGCCGAGTCGGTGCCGCCGTCGGCCATGCTCACGAGGTATGTCAGGTTGGTCTGCAGCGGCTTCTTGGGCGTCAACGTGAAGACCTGGGACGCCGCATCGGTGGGATCGTCACCCGAGATCGAGTAATCCACCTGCGGGCTGATGCCGAGACGCAGAATCACGGTCGAGAGCTTGACCGGTCTGGTGAACGTGACCTGGAACGCCGTGCTGGGCGAGGCCCGGTCGCCGACCATCCTGGTCGCGCTGATCTTCCCGGCGGTCGGCGCGCCGGATTGGAAGCTCGAGTGGATGGCTGTTGCCAGACCCAGGCCCTCCTGGTCGCTCGCGGCGGTCGAAATGTCGATCGTGTATTGCGTGTAGGGATTCCAGTGAGGGTTCGGCGCGATCGATAGGACCTGCGCCGTGGCATCCCACAGGTAATTGACGTTGATTGCCGGAGTGACGGTCAGGGCACCCTCCACGGTGCCCTCGTTCATCGGCTTCGTGAACTGGACCTCGAATGGGACGTCGAGGGGCAGGTCACCCTGCGCCCGGTACGCCGAAGCCTGCGGCGCGAGCGGGGCGAAGGTGGGGAGCGGCTGGGCCGCGACCTGCTTGAGCGGGAGGCCGACGAGCAGCCCGGCGACCACGACGGCGATCGACCCGGCGATCATCACGAATTGAAGGGCGGCGCGACTGCGAAAGTGCGCTTCGAGACGGGCCAAACCGCCAACCGGGAGAGCTAGCGCCTTAGCCGCAATGTTCTGCAACCGGCGGTCTCCTGTGCAGGGGGCGCGTTCCCGAGCATTTCCGGGCCTCGGCAGGTTACCACCGGCCCCTTTGAGCAGGCAAATACATGAGCGTCGGATTGGCCGTTAGCGAGCCGAGGCGTTCCTAATGGCGACCCGCGGCTGCGCTCGACGCAGGAATTGGGGTGGCCTACGGGGGTCGAACCCGCAACCTGCGGATCCACAGTTACAAGGTTTTGAGCACGAATCTGGCCAAAGTGGAGCGATCGGTGGAGCGATTGCGGGGTTCAGGATGGCGCCCGATTGGAAACGGGGCTAGCGTTTCGACCGAATCGCTCTTTCGATGCCGCCCGCTACCTCCGCCGAGCGGCCCTCGACGAGATGGCCATAGATGTCTGACGTGACGCTTATCGAGCTGTGCCCGAGGTACCGCTTGACGTCGTCGAGCGTCGCGCCGGAAGTCAGCATCATCGATGCCGCTGAGTGCCGCAAGTCGTGGATCCGGATACGACGCAAGCCGGCCGTCTCGAGGAAGGCGCGAAACAACCGATCGACGTTGCGCGGATCAAGCAGCGTGCCGCTCGAGCTCGTGAAGACGTAGGACTCGACATTGCGCGGCTGCTCTGCAACCTCGGCCTTGCGCTTGGTCAGGGCAGCGGCCACGGTTGGGGCAAGTGCGAGCGTCCGCCAGCCCGATTCAGTCTTCGGCTCGACTCGTTGCAAGCGTTTCTCGCCGGGCGTGCGGACGAGTTGCCGGACCTGACGCACTGAGCCAGAGACCCGCATGGTTCGATCTGTGAGATCGAGGTCTGGCCAGCGGAGCCCGAGCGCCTCGCCGAGCCGGATCCCCGTTCCGATGAGCAGCATCCAGAGCGCTCCGTTCTTATCGCGACGGGCTGCCGCCATGAAGCGCTTGACCTCGAGTGGCCTGAGAATGTCGAGCTCGGGCCGCACCGATCGCGGCTTGTCGACCTGCGCCGCGACATTGCGGGCGACCAGACCATCGTCAAGCGCCTGTTTCAAGGCCATGCGAAGGACCGTGAGGTTCAGCGCGACGGAGCGCGGCGAGAGATGCTCCTCGAGTAGCCGACGCGAATGCCGGCGGACATCGTTGGGTGTCAACTTGACCAGGGCGATGCTGCCAATCGAGCGGTTGAGATGCCGGACGTGGAGGTCATAGCAAACGTAAGTCGATGGGCGCACGGTCGGCGGGCGCTTGCTTTCAAGCCAGGCCTCGAGATGGCGAGCAAGCGACAACTTGCTCTCATAGGTCGGCAGGCCTAAGCGCCGTTCGGCGAGGTAGTCATTCCGTCGTTCCTTCGCCGACTCTTCCGAGGAGGCGTACAGGCGCTTGGGCGCCTGACCCGGCACGAGAGCGACCGCGACCCACTGTCTGTCGCCCCGCTGGTAGACGCTGCCCGCCCCGTAGATTGACCGCTTGCGCTTCGTAGCCATTTCCAATCTCCTTCGGATCAGCATAGTCGCTCCGATCCAGTGCCCAGCGCTCGAGTGCGAGGCGTGAGTAGAGAGCCGTCGTCATGTCCGGCAGCAGCGGGATACGCGGCACCACGCCGGCTATCGCGAGGCGGTGCAGTGTGCTCGCGCTCATCCCAAGCAATTCGGCGGCTTCGTCTTCGCGGAGGGCGATGCGATCGGAGAGCGGAACGGGCTGCCGGTTATCGGTCATGGCAGCGGCGGCCACGCAAATCGCGTCCCCGCTCCGCCTCAGTTGGGGTCCTCGACAGTTGGATGATGCGCGCGTGCAGATCGGCGACGAACGGCTTCAATGGCCGGGCGGGCGGCGTTCCGACAGGGGTCACCGAGAGTAGCGCTCGCCGCGGTCGCACGGGTCACCGCTCGGCGAGCCGAAGCTCGATAAAGCGCTGGAACAGCCGATCGCCGATGAGATAGCGACCGCGACCTACCTCAACGATCCGGGTGATCTGGCCCCGAGCCGTTAGGCGACGAAGCGCTTGACGAGTCGTCCCGGGCCGAATGGAATGCGGACCGAGTTCCCATTCCACCTCGCCGGAGGACCTGGGCTCTTCGGATCGCGCCAGGAACGCGAGCACGCGCTGCTCGACCACACTCATGCCCGCCCATCGGGCAGCGAAGATCTCCTGGCTGATTGCGGCGAAGGCTCGGTCGAACGCGATGGCGAAGGAGCGGACCGAAAGACGACCCGACTCGACGCTGTCGAAGGCGTGATACGCGAGCCTCTGCAGGTAGTAGGGCCGACCGCCAGAGAGTTCGACGATGTCGCGAACAACATCCGGATCGAATTCGACGCCGGTCGCTGCGAGTGGCTCGACGACAGCGTCCCTCGCTGCGGCCGGGTTCAAAGGGCCTACCGTGAGCGGCTCGAAGAACCGGACCAGCGGCTCGTGCGCTGCACGAACCTCAGCGAAGAGCGACGGTGTGCCGGCGACGACGAACGTTACCGGCAGGTCTGTCGCATAGAGTTCCAGGGCGAGAGCACGGAGACGGAGCAGCACATCGCCCGCATTCGC
>JBIOII010000037.1:0-16691 GCA_044449785.1 Candidatus Limnocylindrales bacterium | reverse complement strand
CTTGGTCGGGGCTTCCCAGATGCAGTAGGTCTTGTTGTCGGCGAAGGCGACGTACGTGCTGTTCCAGACGACGCTGGCGGGCAGCAGCGGCGCGAAAGACTGCAGTTGCTCCTCGGTGTTCGCCATCGGGTGAACGGCGATGAAGCGCGGCATGGCAGCGAACCTCCTTGGCCTTACGGACCGTTCATCGAGACAGGACCCTGACGCAGCGAGACAGGGCTGCGAGGCCACGACTACATGCCCATGGCGGTCATCTGGGCGGCGAGGTCGGTCACCGCGTAGACGGTGTGGATGCCACGCGCCGCGAGGCCCGACTGCTCGAGGACCACGTTCACGACGTGGGCACTGGGGGCCTCGATCAGGGAGAAGGTGACGTGGGCACCCGTGTTGACCCAACTGCCCTTCATCTCCGCGCCGTGCTCCGGGCCGAGGGTCATGATGCGGTGGAAAGCTTCGCTCATCGCCGCCTTGTTCTCCTCGGAGCGGTAGGGGCAGCTCTCGGCCGTGTGGGTCTGGATCACCATGTGGAGCATCGGTTCATCTCCTGTGATGTGAAACGAGGGGTCGGTCAAAGCGGCTGGTTCAATGTCAGCGTTCGAACCAGCTTTCCCGCTGCGAATCGGCCCACAACGAGGAATGGAAGGAGCCCGGCTGGGCCATGCCGAAGATGGGGGTCCAGACCTCGAGACAGGACGGGGTTTCGGTGTCCTCGTCCCACGCCTTCATGCTCTCGTACTCGAAGACTGCGAAGTACGTCCACAGGGGGAGCGGTCCGTAGCTTTGGCGGTAGGTGCGGAAGCTCTTGGCGGCGGGATGGACCGTCTGAGCGTACTCCGCGAGCGCCTTAACCGCCGCTTCGCAGGCTTCGCGGTCGGGCGGGCTGATGCTCCACTGGTAGACATCGAAGACATTCACGGTGCGACCCTCCCTCGGGACGCGATCAGCGCGGGGTCGGTCTCGTCAGTGGCTCAGCGCGGTCCCGGCGGCACGTATGTGGGCCGCGCGTCGTAGCCTCCCGCTTCGAAACGCCTGTGACCCTGACGCTCGATGGGCCTCAGGGCAGATCAGGAGCCGTGCTCACTCCGAGTTCAGTGGTCTTCCCACCGGGAGAAGTCGACGTTGATCTTCGCTGCGTCATTGCGGAAGTTCACCCAGTAGCGCCCATCGGGGGTGCAGTGGGGCGCATCCATCTTCGTTGCCTTGACCGACAGAGCGGCGACCCGCCCCACGCCCGGTTTCGAGAAGGCGTACTCGCTCTCGGTGATGTCAATCACAACGGGGTCCCCGACCGCCAGCCCGGGCATCGAACCCCTGTCGAGATGCCACGTTTTGCCACCCAGCACGGCTCCCGCCTCCTCCGTCGAGGCCCCGCCACCATCGCCATGGCGCGGGGGCCTCTAGGTGCGCGGGTCGGTCTCGCCAGTGGCTCGGCACGGTCCCGGCGGCACGTATCTGGGCCGCGCGTCAGAGCCCTCCGCGTGAGTCAGATTGTCCTACCGGCGTCGATGGCCCCGACGCTGCGGCTCGAGCTGACCAGTGCTCAGTGGGCGAAGGCGAACCCGCAGGCACCGTCGGCGCCGCTGATGAAGCTCTGGTTCACGCCGGTCCCGTCGAGCTTCGCCCGCCCGATCGTCGTGCCCGTGTGGTTGCTGCCCTGGTTGCCCCAGTACAGGTAGGTGCCGTCGCTCGCCACGCCGCAGGGGTAGTCGGCGCCGGTGATGAAGCTCTGGTTCACCCCCGTGCCGTCGAGCTTCGCCCGCCCGATCGAGTTGCCGACCGTCCAGTTCGCCCAGTAGAGGTAGGGACCGACGACCGCCACCCCGAGCGGCCCGTGGGCGCCGGTGATGAAGCTCTGGTTGACGCCCGTGCCGTCGAGGTTGGCCCGCCCGATCGTCGAGCCGTTGCCCATCCCCCAGTTCGTCCAGTAGATGTGCGTCGCGTCGAGGGCCACCACACAGGGCATGTTGGCTCCCGTGATGAAGCTCTGGTTGGCCCCGCTCCCGTCGAGGTTGGCCCGCTCGATGGTCGTGCCGCCCCAGTTGCCCCAGTAGAGGTAGGCGCCGACGACAACCGGCCCGACCGGCTCGGTGGCGCCCGTGATGAAGTTGTTGTTCACGCCGGATCCGTCGATGTTGGCCACGCCGAGCGACGTGCCCACGGTCGTATGGGGCTCCGTCGGCCCAGAAGATGCGAGTCGCACCGGCAGTCGACGCCGATGGCGAGGCGCTCGCGCTGCACCCGCCCAGCAACCCGACGACGGCAAGCACGGCCAGTACCCGCAGCACGGATCCGCGCCCGAGCATCTCTCTACCCTCCCTCGGGACGCGAAACACGGGTCGGTCTCGCCAGTGGGCTCGGCGCGGTCCCAGCGGCACGGATCTGGGCCGCGCGTCCAAGCCTCCGCGTGTATGCGGACTACCCCCCCCGAGGGGAAGGGCATTGGCCCTGATGGTGCCCCGGCGGACCGACATCCTCATCTGGCCGGGCCGGTCGCGAACGCGGTGGGAGCTACGGCTCGCGGCGCCCCGCGATGTCGCCGGGATACCGCCGCAGCGCCCGCTCCGTTCCTCGGCGGTGGGCCCGCGCCCTAGCCGCGAGTCCTCCTCCGCTCCCGCGATGAACGCCTGACGGAGGCGCTGGTTCAGGCGGGCACGGTGAACGTCTCAAGCACCGTGCCGCTCGAAATCAGCCACAGCCTGGGCTACTTACTGCGGCACGGGCTCAGAGCCATTTCTCCATGAAGACAAGCTCACGGCGCACGTAACCGACCCGGTCGTAGAAGCCCGCGACCTCCACGTTGTCTGGCTCGACGTGGAGGTTGATCTTGGCGCATCCGTGCGTCCGAAGGCGGCCCTCCAATTCGGCCACGAGGCAGCGGCCCACGCCGTTGCCCTGCGACGCCGGTGCCACGGCCAGATGGTGGAGCCAGCCACGACGGCCATCGAACGTTCCGAGTACCGCGCCCATGATCTGGCCGTCGGCTTCCGCCACGACGAAGAGGTCGGCGGCATGGTCGAGCGTTGCCGCCAGCGCAGCGCGGGAGTCGGAAACGGTGAGCCTGAGCCCGACCGCCTGCCACAGTGCCACCACCGCCTCGTAGTCGGGCCAGTCGAATGTGCGGATGGTGACCGTCGGTGGCATCGCAGCCAGTGTATCGGGATGCTGCGCCGCACCAACACTGTCTAGGCGGAGCACGTGAGTTGGTGCGAGCGGTGGAGATCGCCTACTTCGGTCGGCGACCTCGGTTACTCAGGACACCCCTAGACAACAGGATCGCGTTCGGGAACATCGCGGCATTGACGCCGACGTTCACGGGCACCTGCATCGCCTTCACGATCCGCCGCGCTGCGGCGAGGACCGTGCCGACCTTGTCCAGTGCCGGGTCAAACATGAACGGGATGACCTGTGACGCTGCGCCAGCCGCCGCCTGCGTGATCGCCTTCTCCAGCTCCTGATCGCGGGGCGAGACGACTTTCGGGCGCACTGGCTTCCTCAGTTCCTCGATGTCGAAGGGCTTCCCGATGGTATACGGCTTGCTCGCCATGCTCGCTGCTTCTCCTCTCCCCGCTGCCGGTTGGCTTGCCTGTTCACATGCGACATTGCGACGCCGCTCGAGAGTAACACTTCGGATTTGGGAGTTTTGGAAGGTGGGGCTCATAGGCATTCCGGACCGCCTATTCTCTTGCAAATAGGCCCAATTCCGTCCACACTCTGCGTTGTCGCGAGAGCGACTCGCATCGAGACGGCGTCCGAGAGATACAGCTCGACGACGACGCGGGCAACCGCCAGTCCACCCGGGGTCGGCATGGTGCCAATGCTGTGGGCGATGCGATAGGGTCTGGCCCGGCTCGACGCTGAGGAGTCGCAGGCCAAGACATCCACGCCGGCGGTCGAGCCCGCCGAGGCCCTCGCTTGGCTCCGCGATCTGCCTGCCCTCTGGACGGCCGCAGACGAACCAGGAAGACGTCTCCTAACGGGGGCGTTGTTCGAGAAAGTCGAGGTCCTCGGGGTCCAGTCGGTCACGATCCACCCGACGCCAGAAGCCGATGCGCATGGCTGGTCGGATGCATTCGGTCCCGAACCACTCCCACTAAACGCGGGAAGGGCGTTTAGCACGGATGGTCGGGGCGAGAGGATTTGAACCTCCGGGATCCACACCCCGGATCGTGCTGCCCGAGTGGATCGCCAACGTGCTCCGTGAGGCCGCGCAAGTCGTCGGGCTGAGAGGCCTGAAGGCCGAAGTAACGAGCGAAATCCCGATCGAGCGCCGGCCGGCAATCGCCTACCCTTCGGCCGCAGTTTCATTCTCGTCCCGGATTGGGGGACTGGTGCCACCCACCCGAGCTACCGCGCCTGGGGCGTATACGGCTGGCGGGCGAGGCTGATCCCAACGACCGACTTGGCTCCTCCTTGAAGCCGCAGTGCGCGGGCGCTCTCGCGAAGCGTCCAGCCACCAGTGAAGATGTCATCGAGGACCGCGATTGCTCTGCCTTCCGTGCGTGCTCGATCGGGCACCTGCAATGCGGACCGCAGGTCGGTCTCGGCCAGGTGCTTCCGATCGGCCGCGCTGCCCGACTTCACCATCGGAGGCGTGTCGGCGGTCTTGACGATCGCTGGCGGCTCCGCGAGGTCGAATGGCCATCGGGCGAGCCAAGCAGGCCACTCCTGCTCGCGATCGGCCGCGATCATGATCTCGCGAACGTGGTCCCAGTCACGATGCGCGCCGGGCCCCGTGTATTGCGGGCTGCCCACGATCAGGTCGATGCCTTTGAAGACCTCGCGCTCGGCCTCCAGGAAGCCGATCAGGATCCGACCGAAGATCGCTGCCCAGTCCCGCCGGCCGCTGTACTTGTAGCTGTTGATGGCGATCTTGAGCATTCTCGTCCGCATCGCGATAGCGAAGTTCCACTCGAACCAGCGCTCCCCGGGGTCCATCCGGCAGACGGGGTTCCAGCAGCTCGTCTGGTCGGGTCCATAGACCTGGTCGCAGACGCCGCAACGATCCTCGATGTCGGCCAAAGGCTCGATCGTCCGGCGCGCACACCGATAGCAGAGCTCAACGGTGCCGGCGCCAAGGTACGGGCACCGAGGACAGCGACCGAACCCCGGCGCCTCATCGAGCATGAGCTCGAGCTCGGGCCTGTCCATCGGGCACCTAGCCGAGGGCGAGTGTCAGCTGGCGGCGCTGGGCCGATCGAGCCTGGACGGCCGCTGGCGTCTGCAGAAGCCGTACGATGTCGTCGACGTCGTGTACCTCCACGGCGCCCGGCCGCTCGAGATACTTCTGAGCCCATGGGCGCTGTTGGACCAGACTCGCCAGCAGGAAGACACGCTTGCCATGCTCGAGGGCGTAGCGCGCCTGCAGCTTCGCCCCACTCGTGGCGGTCGCCTCGACGACGACTGTCCCCTGGCCCATTCCGGACATGACGACGTTGCGACGCGGGAACGAGTATGAGGTCGGGGGTGAATCGGGCCAGAACTGGGAGACCAGCGCGCCCGTCGCCGCGATCTCCTCGGCAAGGTCTCGGTTCTCCGGCGGATAGACAGTTCGGATGCCGGTGCCCATAACCGCGATCGTGCGACCGCCGGCGGCGAGCGTGGCATTGTGCGCCGCCGTGTCGATCCCTCGGGCAAGGCCGGAGAGAACGGTAACGCCGGCCTCCGTGAGCTGCGCTGCCAGCCGACTAGCCCGCTCGAGGCCCTCCTGTGACGGTTCGCGCGTGCCGACGACCGCCACCGAGCGTGCGTCGTCGGGCTGCAGCGTGCCTCGATAGGTAAGGAATGGCGGCAGGTTGTAGATCAGCCGGAGGTTGGCCGGGTAGTCGTCGTCGAGGACCGTGGTGATGTGAGCCCCCTCACGGCGCAGTTCCTCGAGCATCGCCTCAGCGGTCTCTCGATGTCGCTGGAGCTCGTCTCCAGCCGCCGCGATCAGCTGGAGTGCCTCGCTGGCCTCGCCGCTCTTCTCAGACGATCGGCCAGCCACAAGCTCGGCCAGGCCGTCCGGGCGCTGCGCCTGACGGGCGACGAAGTGCCACGAGATCCCGTGCACACGGCACAGGGCGAGCAGGTCAACGACCTCGCTCATCGCATCACCCTACTCTCCTAAATCGAACATCTGTTCGGGTGTTTGCGCGGCTCATCATCGCCGGAGCGCCGGGGCGTGTCAACAGTGTAGGGCGCCTGGACCCAGCCCCGCGCAGGGAGTGCGCCAGCAGGTGGACGCCGCGCGCGACGCGGCGTCATCGACAGCTCGGCGACCGATGGACGGCCATCTCCGTCTGCGCCCTGATGTCCTACGAATCCCCTGGGTACGGTCCGGGCGGCGCAGCGTCTCGAACCATGGCTAGTCGTTGTGAGCCGGCGCCGCTGGCAGGATGGAGGCCAGGGGTGCCTCCACGTCGAGCCCATACCGCTCGGCAATGCTTGCGACACAGACCCCGCTCACCCCGCGCAGCTCGCCCAAAGCTGACCAGAACGCCCGGTCTCCGTAGATGCCCCTGCCCCACGAGCCGTGGCCCAGCGTGGGGCCATCGACAAGATCGAGGAACTTGCGGCAAGCGGCCCGCAAGGTGCGGAGCGAGCCGGCCAGCTCTGACGACTGATCCAGCTCGCCGATCTTCGCAGTGAGGAAGCGACGCATATCCAGAACGGACTGAATGCAGTGGTCAGTGACCTCCAACTCCTCTGGGGCGTACAGGACCCGCCGGTCCTCCAGATAGGCCACCACCTCCCGGGCGAGTGCGGCCTCTTCGATCGACGGCGCCGGCCAGGAGAACTGGACGTTCGGCGGCAGCAGGCTGAACCCCGAGAGGCGTGGCCGCATCTCGCCCGCCTTCACCCGCAGCGACCCGAGTCTCTTACGCATAGCGGGCCCACCTCCCGCGCATCGCGTCCCGTCTGTTCCGAGCCCCGGCCACTCTGCGCTCCGCGGCGTCAGTCATGGGGACGCCTGTAGTACGCGCGCGGCTCGGTCTCGCTCCAGACGAGGAACTCGAGGAGGCGCAGAGGGCTGATGGGGTGACCCGCTCGGGTGGCCGCGGCACTCATGTCCGCCAGCTGCGCGTAGCAGCCAACGAGGTCCTCGCGAAACGCCTTGAGCACGTGCACCGCTACGTCGGCAGCGTGGCGCTTGTCCTGGGTGCGATCGAGGAGGTTCCGGGAGCCTGTGGCGTCGAGGTAATAGCCGATCACGACATTGTCCAGCATTGGAATGAGCTGACGGCGCTTCCGGAAGAGCACCTTGGTGGCCACGGGGAGCAGCACTCCCCGAACGCTCACGGCCGCATGCAGCAGCTGCCGGATGATCGAGAAGTCCGGATCGAAGCTGCGCAGGTCGGCGCCCACTGGGATCTGCGCGAGGACAGGTTCGCACTCCGCAACTAGGCCTAGGTGGATGCCCCGGAGCTGGTCGGCACCGGTCCCCATGTAGGCGTTCACCATCACAGGAGCAAGGATGTCGAGCACTGTGATCGTGTTCGGCTCGTCGTCCTCGATGCCATCGTAGTAGCGCCATTCGGTCGCCAGGAAGCGGAGCACGCGTTCCTCGGCGCCGTCGATGATGATCCCCGTGTAGGTCGCGAGTTGCACGCCGAACCTCCATCCGGGCAGGGGGCCACGCCATCGGTCCGCCCGATCGGACCATAGCACCGCGATCCTGCTGCAGGCGTACCGGTGGGCGTCGCGTCCGAGCCGCTCTTCGGGGACGATCCCTAACGGCGGCGAGACCGCCATCCCGAAAAGGGGTGCCTTGCCAGGAGCCCCGTCTCGTGCTCCGCGGTACCCGCGCCCGCACCAGCCCAGAAGGAGGGGCCTTTTCGAGCGACGAAGACCTGGACGCCCGCGTCCCGACGCCTGCTCTCCGTGGGCGGCTGCTGCGTCCACATGTCGCCGTCAGCCAGAGTATTTCGGGGTCGGGGCCTGCGCTCCCACTCGTCGGATCTTTAAGTGTGGCGCGTCCGGCAGCTACTCACTGACCACCGGCTGCACTTGTCGCGACCCAGTCGTGGGACGCACCGTTCGGGAATGCGTCAGCCTACGCCGGACATCGGCGCCTCGCCGACAGCGGCCGTGCCCTCCTCAGGCGTGACCCAGTCAGCCGCGTTGAGGCTCTTGACGATCGGGGCAAAAACCGCACGCATGGCTTCCAGGGCCTCGGCCATCCACTTGTCGAGATCGGGCCAGGTCTCGCGGCCCGCAGGGTTGCCCGGCTGAATCACTCTGATCTGGCTGGCTCTGAAGGCCGGCATCAGCCGCCATTCGACGGACCCGAGAGAAGCCAGCCGAGTTTCGACTACGTCGCGATGGTGCTGTTCGATCAGCTGAAAGTGCGCCTTTGCATCGGGCCCGGTCAGGTCCAACTGGACGCCCGAGCGCCCGTCGCGCATGCCGTTCCAAGCAGCCAGGTTGAAGTTGCTCCGGCCGACTGGGGCGGTGGTCCAGTAGTTGGTGGACGGACGCGTGATGCGAATGGGGCTGTGGCGCGTCTCCAAGTACTGCCGGAACTGGGTCCAGAACTCGAAGTGAAGCTGCTCCGTGGCGGAGGGCTCGCCCCTTAGGCTCGCCTGCTCGTGGACGGCGCGGGTCCAGTCGTTGGGCTTGGACACCACGTTGAACTTCGGGGCAAGCGCCGAGTCGCCGATCCGCCACAGCTCGATCTCAAGGCCGAAGAAGTTGAAGCCGCTCGACGTCGCCCGGTTCAACCAGTCAAGCGCCGCGCGATGTTCTTCGGTGAACCGCGCCGCCAGCCAGACGATCGTGACGGCGTCAAGGCCGGCGGCGTACGTCAACAACTGCCCGAGGTGCGTGTGGTCGGTGCGCTCGAGCTGGTTCTCGATCAGGACATAGTGCCGGTCAACCGTGTCGCGACAAAGGATGTCGGCGCGGAACGGCCCGACGCTCTGCTCCTGCGACTCGATCTCCAACTCGATGCCGATCGCCTCGCCGAGTAGCGTGACGTTCTCGGGCTGGGCGAGCCACGGCGTGAAGTCGGTGGCCTCGCCCAGCCAAGCTTCGCGGAGTTCGACCTTGGCAAGTCGACCGAGAGCGGGCCTCGACGAGCCGGTCACACGATCCCTCCGATCTCGACTAGATCCGTTCGCCGAATGGCGACCAGCTTAGTACCGCACTATGTCGAGGCCAGTTGCCTCGCCGGTCGAATCAGCCGTCCCGATTAGCACGAGTGTGCGGCTGCCGAGGGCTACCGCATCAGGGAACGAGTCGTACGGCGAGTCCGACACCCGCGAGGGCGTGCCCCACGACAACCCGTAGCCCGTGGCAGGTACCACGTCCACCTGGTCGCCTCGGGTCGTTACCAACTGGAGACGCCCCAACCCGGGCAACACCAGGCCCCCAATGCCTTCTCCCTGGCTCGTCACCGGAGCGAGGCGTGTCGCGCTCCAGTGTAGGCCCCGATCCGTCGAGACCCGCACCGCAGCCCGCCGCTTACCGTTCATCGTCACCGTGTAGGCCACCGCCACGGCGGAGCCGCGAGCCGCGATGGCGGCTGGGAAGCCCTCTGCCCCCGTGTCGAGGATCACCGGCGCCGTCCATACGCCACTCCCCGCGGCACTGTTGCGTCGCGCCACGATCGCGCGGCTCGGTGTCTGCCAGACCACTACGAGCGTGCCGGAGGTGAAGGCAAGCGCTGCACCGGCGTCCTTGAGCGCCGTCCCGAGCCTGGCGGTCGCCCCGAACGTGACGCCGCCGTCGAGGCTGAGCCGGAGGGTGACACGCTCGGACGCGTCGACCCAAGACACGGCCACACGTCGCCCGCCGTCGCTCGCCACTGCTAGGTTCCATGTCCGCACGTCGCCCGCTGAGAGCAGCATCGGGGTGGACCACGTCGATCCGTAGTCGGTGCTACGCACCACCAACACGCCGTGGGTCCCCGGCCCCGTAGGTGCCGTCCACGCGGCGACCACGAGCCCGGCGCCCGCCGTAGCGAGCGCCGGCGTGTAGCCGCTGGTGCCAGGGGGCGTGAGGGTGACCGGCGGCGCGAACGTGAGGCCCCCATCGAGCGAGCGGTAGTAATCGACCGGACCCGAGCTGTCACAGGCAGCGACGTGCACGATCGCCCCACGAAGGCTTGTGGCCAGCGCCGGTCCCGCGAACCAGTCCGTGGTGCTGAGCTGCGTCACGCCGCGGGGCGGCACTGCCGCGCTGTAAGGGGGAATGCTCGGGACGGGTGGCGGCACACTGCCTGCTGGGGCCGGACTCGATGAGGGGGTGGGGCTCGACGGCTGAGTGACGATGACCTCGATGATCCAGGAGCCGTACTGCCCGAGGCTCGGATAGTAGGTCCGGTAATAGGCGGTCTGGGTCGGCGCGAAGGTGTAGGTCGAGGTGCCGGAGGCACCCAGCGTCACCGTGACGAACGGCGTCCAGCTCGCCCCGTCCGGCGACACCTGCCATTGCGCCGGCGAGGACGGGGTGCCGGCCGTCAGCGTGAGGTTGAACTGCTGGCCAAGGGTGATCGTGTACTGCTGCAGGCTGGGGGCGGGCGCGGGTGTCGGCGTTGGTGTAGGTGTTGGTGTAGGTGTTGGTGTAGGTGTGGGCGCCGTGGTGCCGACGTATGCCACGCTGAAGCCGGCCGCCGTGAGGGCCGACGGCGCGGACACGGTGACGCCGCCCTGGACCATGCTCACGGCGGTCAGTGTCGTTTGCGGCCCTGTGAAGCGCGCGTCGCTGAACGTCACGTCAGGGCTGTACTCGCCGAGCGTGTCTTCGGTCGCGCTCGCAGTGTCGGTGGGAGCTTCGACGATCCACTCCGCCGACGTCTGCGGTCCGCTGTAAGTCTGATCCGTGGTGGAGCTTGCTCCAGTCGTGTCATCGGTCAGCGTGATCCCCCAGAGCGTCCCACTGACTTGTCCGATCGTCACCGTGACGCTGTCGCCAGGCGTAACTCGCACGGTAGTGGTGCTGATGGGGACGTCACTCGGGTACGCCGGCAGGATCTCCCACCACGCCTGCGTATATACCAGCTTCGTGCTCGGCTGGTAGGTCTCGTTCACGCCCGCCTGGATGAGCGAGCTGGTCCCGCCGACGCCGTCGATCCCGACCCACTCAGACGTAACGGTCTTGGTGGAGGTCGCGGCGAGGTTGGGCACCGTGAATGTCCCCGTGACGGCCGTGAAGGGGCCGCTGCCCGCGATGTAGCCGGACCAGTTGTGGGACGTTTCGGTCGCCGAGGACGAAGCGTCGGATGTGTTGCGAATGGTCGAGCCAGCAATACTCCCCGACGTCACGGTGTTGACCTGTCTAGGGTGAACGACCGCGGGCTGTGTTCGCGTGCCGGTCCGAATCAGCGCCGCAAGATCCACGCGGCTTGCGGCGTCAGTCCAGGGCGGGGGTGCGCCGCCTATGCCCGCCTCTGGGTGGGGCGCCAAGAATCCGGCCTGTGCGGTCGAGCCGAACCCTAGCAGGCCGACCGCCAGCGCGGGAATCGCGATCCAGCGAAACTGGCACGTCATCGCGCGGTCGACCCGAACGGCACTATCGGCTTCACCTCTGGGACGCGTAGGAGCGGGGCCATCGCAGGGTGGCCGCGTCCACGGTTCCCGCTTCGACGGCTGGTCGCAAGGACCTGATGGTACGGGGCGGGCGTTATGTTCCGGGCGTACCGGCGGTCTCTGGCATGTCGGCGCTTGAAGTCGTCCACGCCCGCTACCCGCCCGCTTGCGTGCACACCGCCTGCGCGGCCGCGGCGTAGCCGTTGGCCGTCGCCACCATCTGCTTTGCTTGAGCGAGATAGCCCGCGTAGGTCCGCTGCGCTTGGACGATGACCTTGTTCGCGTTGCTCAGCGCGGTCGAGACACTGGATTGCGTCGGGAGGCCGCCGGGCTGGTAGCTAGGAAGAACGGCCAACGCCTGCTGCAGTTGCTGGAAGTGTCCTTGAAGCTGGCCCTCGAAACCCTGGACGTCATTGATCGCCGCGGCAATCTCGCTGCCGCCGCCCTCGACCTCACTCTCGCCACCTCCGACCTCCGAGGCGTCGCCGCCCACCTCTGACGCGTCTCCACAGACCTCCCCGCTGTTCACCCCTTGCTGGGCGGCCGAAGCCGTGGATTGCTCGCCAGCCAAGGTGCTCTGCACCTCGTTCGCCTCGTTCGTGAGTTCCTGCGGGACATTCTTGACAGCCAACTGAAGCGAGTTCAGGTATTGGGGAACGTTTTGGAGGTCCGACTGCACGGCGGACGCCGCGTAGTCGATTGCCTGCTGCTCCTGCTGCAGCTGCTGCTGTTGGGCTTGGGCTTGCGCGAGGGCGGCACTGGCCGCGGCTGCATTCGTCTGCGCCTGTGCGACTTCGGCCTGCAGCTTAGTCACCGCGTTGTTGTAGTCGGCGACCGTATCAGGGGCGAAGCTGAGCGTCTGGAGGGTGCCATCGGCGGCGGCATAACTGAGGACGAGCTGGTCCCCGTTCAAAGTGCCGTTCCAGGCCCCGTTCATGGAGAACGTCAAGTGCACCGAGGCGCCACTGACCACTCCCGTGAACTCGTCGCTCACGTGCTGCAGAGGCGTGGCGGCGGCGATCGACGTGGTGATCGCCTCGGTGAGCGAGCCGGACAACGTGTCCCCGATGCGCGTCCACTGCAGGAAGACGGCCGCGTTGGTCGCGACTGCGAGGTAACCCGTGAGCGCCTGCGCTTCGGGGTTCGCGGTTGCCGGCGTCGACACAGCGGGTACGCTGCTCGGCGTGGTGACTATGGCGGCGCCAGGGTTAGAGCCGCACGCTGCGAGGACGAGGCAGGCGACGAGGACGAGCCAGGTCCGACGGCGACGCGCTCCAGGATGGCCGGCCGACTCATCCGGCATCGGCGCGGTCGAATCGTGGCGGTCGCCCGCGATCATCGTGCACCATCCTCTGCATGCCACAGGATCCTGATCGTTCCCGGCATGCGTCAGTCCCCCGCCTCTCCGCGTGAGAACTGAACCCTTGATCTCCGAGAGCCTAGCTGAGATCAGCTCATCTGAGCAGCGGCCAGAAGTACTGCTCTCGTCCGAAACGCCCACCTCTAGGAGCGATGGCCCGTGGCGGCACGCACGCTGAGATCATCCCGGCACAAGGTCCTTCCCGATCCGCGACCCTGACTACCAGAAACCCTTCTAGCCTGTCCGGATCTCCCAGGAGATCGCCAGCTCCCATCGGTCATCGGGTGGCGAGCCAAGGACATCGTCGACCCGGACCAGCAGATATCCGGTGCCATTCGTGAAGATCACGACCTCGCTCTCGGCGACCGGAAGGGTGTATTTGATGCGGTCGCACTGGGTCGGATCGTCGATCTGATCGAACCGTGTTGCGTAGCGTTGTTGCCTCACCAAGTGGGTGTTGTCGAGCGCGTAGATGCAGGTCGGGCTGCATGAGGTCCAGTGGGTCAAGAACGACCCGGCCGAGGTGTCTTCGATTGGGAACCGGCCACCGTTGCGGGTGTAGTCGAAGTGGGCGGCTCCACGGTCCCCTCGTCCGACTTCAAACTGCTCGTCGAACGGCCTGTTGCCGGCCACCAAGGCCCGGAGGTCGGCCGGGAAATCACGGACGCGGACGCCTCGTCCGTCGAGGATTCGCCAGCCCTCACGGGTGATCTTCGGGTTTGGGTCGTATGCGCCGATCCAGACAGTCGCAATGCCGCGTTCGGCGATCCGCATCGCGCACGGGATCTTGTTCGTGCCGCGACGCGAACATGGCTCAAGCGTCACGTACAGCACGCTGCCGGAGACGTCGACGCCCGCAAGGCGCTTCTCAAGAATCCCAAACTCGGCATGATCTGGCGGTGCTGTGGCGCCTCGGTAGCCCTCTCCAAGCACGTGGCCGTCGCGAACGAGCACCGCGCCCACATTTGGGGTGGGATCGTGCCGATCAGGCTCGTTGACACTCAGCGCTGCGAGTTCGATCGCTCGCAGCATCCAGAGGCGGTCGTCGTCGGTGACCTGCACTCTCGCAGCGTAGGCCGTCCAGACTTCAGAAGTCGAGCGCTCGGCACCGCGCCGGAATGCTGCGCCGTGCCGATAGCGTGCTTCCGGACCTTGGCGCGCTGCTACGCTTGGTTCTGTCGCCGACCGCAGGGCGAGGGTCGAGCCCGGGCGGTGCGCGAGGATCGGATGATTACGGTATCTGGTCACCAGCGATGGCTCGGGGCAGCGCTCGCCTCCGCGAGCTTGCTCGTCGTCGCTTGTGCCGGCACCCCGCAGGTGCCCGGTTCGACGGTCGGTCCAAGCTCTGCCGGTCCATCCGCGGCTGGTCCGACTGCCGCCGCCCCGACGTCGACACCAACAGCGGCACCGACGGCGAGCCCGACCTGGTCCGTCGCGGACGCCCGCACCTGCCAGGCAACCTCTAGCACTCTGTTCGATTGGTCGCGCAACGCCCCGCTTGCTGTCGAGCTCGGGGAAGGGATCTCAGTGGACGTGATGGCGGCTCGCGCCCAAGGCGCCGCTTCCGCCCGGGAGTACGTGGCGAAGGCCAAGGCTCTCGCCGCGCCGGGCGCCGAGGGCCAGCTCGGGGCGGTTCGGGCCGCGCTCTCGTCCGCGGCAGCCGCCTTCACTCAGCCGATTACCGTGGATGACTTCCGCGCTGCCTACCAATCCGTGCAGGCGTCGCTCTACGCGCTCCGAGCGCAGTGCGACGCGGTCAGTGCCTGGGTCGACGCGCACGTGAAGCAGTAGCTCTACGCAACCCGGGCACCGATGCTCATGTCCGGAAAGTACCTCCTGTCGGGTCGGTCGCGGCGCGCGGTTCGCGGAGATCGGAACGGCTCCCCCGAACGACCTCCCCTTTCGGGACGTGCCGTTGGGCACGCTGCTTGAAGGTCTCGGGTGCGTTGGTGGGTTACGAGGATCTCGCGCGGCGTGTCGACGCTCGCGGAGGACCGAGCGGGTCACGACCAGTCCGTGTCCGGCCGCCGCGTGCTTGGCGACTTCCTACTTCGATCCCATGCCATCCTCCCACCCGGTCTCCTAGTGACTGACGGCGCCCGTTCGCTCGCCCGGTGGCGCCGCTGGTATGCCCGGACCCTGCGGTCGCTCGACGCGTTGACCACGGATGACGTCATCGCGAGCTGGCTCCTCCGGGTCCGCCCCAACGTCTGGTCCCTCGCCTGGGAACCGAAGCCGACCGATCAGGCTCGCTGGCCCGGGCCGTACATCCTCGACACCGCCGGCTGGTGGGGTCCGGAGGGCCTCGCTGCCACGCAGCCCGCCGGGTTGCCGATCGCGGGCGGTTCGGCTCCTCTCTCGATCGCCTCGGGCCACCCAGGCTTCGCCTTCGGCCCACCGGTCAGCCAGGTCGTGCCGTCCGGGTCGATCGTGGGACGCTGGCGGATGGACCGGGCCTGGGAACACCGTGCCACCCTCGACCCGGACGCGGCCGAGAATCTGCGCCATGTCCGGGCGATGCTGCGCTTCGATGTCGCCCACGTCTCACGGCGTAAGGACATCCAGCCCCTGCCGGACCCGGCGGACTGGCCGCACGATCCGGCCTTCTGGACTGGCAGGCGCTGGCGCTCGGGCGTCCAGCCGGCTCCGCTCGCTCGGGCGCTCCTCCTGTGGGGTTTGATCGACGAGGGGACTCCGGCTCGCGCCGCTCTCCGGATCTGGCTCGGTTGGGAGATCGAACTCGAGGGGCCAGCGATCGGGTCCGAGGTGGGGGTGGACGCGGCCGACCTGCTGCGCCGCGCGAATGCCGACGATCGGATCCTCCTCCACGAGCTCGAGGCGAGCCAGCTCGGCGGGGCGCGGCGCTACTGGCGGGCACTCGGGATCGGCCGCTGAGTTCTCATCCCCGAGCCCGGCCGCTCGTGGGAAGAAAGTCCGCGTGGGAGGCGCCGGTCGGAGTTGACCGGCGCCCGAAGCGCGAGGTGCTGGGTCCCGATGGCCGTCTTCCACCACGAGCATCCGCATCGCCACGGGCTCCGTGGGGTCCACACCCACTGGCACGGCCACCGCGGGTCACCCGTGTCGCGCAGGCGTGAGCCGGTCCCCACGCTCCACTGGTTCGCCGAGCACGCCCACGTCCACCCAGATCCGGCAGACGACGCGACTCTGACGGTTCCGCGGGCGCCGGGGGGGTAAGGCGATGGCCACCTCCACCCGATCAGCTCGCGCGAGGCCGGTGACGCGCCGGAGGGCCTCGTCCGGCTCAGCGACCTTGCCGCCCGTATACCTGCGCCAGCTCGACGCCCGCCTCGTGCTGGCCGCGCTCCCGACACGCTCGATCAGCGTCCTCCTAACCGATCCGCCGTACCGGACGGTGGACCGCTCCGGGACCGGCGGCCACCTTCAGCGTTGGTTCGGCGCGTCGCTCTCCTGGCCCCAGATCGGGGAGGTGCTGGCCCTCGCCCGGGGCCGGCTGCGTCCGGACGGGGTGGCCTTCCTCTTGACCAACGGAGATCGCCTGCACGACGCCATCGAGGCGCTGGAGCATGCCGGCTTCGTCCGGGTCCGCCCGATCACCTGGGACAAGCAGATCTCCGGTCTGGGCGGCGGGCTGCGCCACCAGACCGAGACCGTCGGGTATCTGCCGGGCTCCCGGACCCTGAGCGGCGTGGACTTCGTGTCGGTGCCCGCGGTCGGACCCGGCACCGCGGGCCGTTACCCGACCGAGAAGCCGGAAGGTCTCGGGCGGGTGCTCGCCCGGATCGCCGGCATCGGATCCGCTGACGTCCTCGTCGATCCGTTCTGCGGCTCGGGCGCGCTTCTTG
>JBIOII010000036.1:0-16692 GCA_044449785.1 Candidatus Limnocylindrales bacterium | reverse complement strand
GCGACCTCCTGCCCCTTCTGCATGACAATGCTGCGTGACGGGCTTGCCGACGCTGGAGCTGGCGACAAGGTCTCAACACTCGACGTTGCCGAGATCCTCGCACCCGAGGCCATCTCTGGGCGGACCGCCGGGTCGAAGAGCCGTGAGCTGCCGGTGAACTCGGCCAGAGCATAGACATTCGACGCACCAACGCTGCTGCACCAACTTGCCTTAGGAGTACGGCCGAAAGGTAGGGACCCCTTGACCTCAATGCTGCCGCCAGTCACCTACGACAACCGCGGACCAGTCGCCTGGGTCACCATCGATCGGCCTGAGGCTCACAACGCCCTGAACGCGGCAGTACGCCGCGGACTATGGGATGCCTTCGCCCGTTTCAACACCGACGAGCAAGCGTCCGTGATGGTGCTGACGGGCGCCGGCGACAGATCGTTCTGCGCAGGAGCCGATCTCAAGGAAATGGCCGAAACCGAGCTCACCGTGCCCCCGCCGGACTTCATCCCGCAGATTGGTCGCAACGTCAAGGTCGCCAAGCCCGTGATAGGCGCCATCAACGGGGCGTGCCTTGGCGGAGGATTCCTTCTCGCGCAGGGCTGCGACCTGCTGGTTGCGTCGAGCACGGCAACGTTCGGCATCCCCGAGGTCCGCGTCGGTAGGGGCTCGCCCTGGGCGCTGCCCCTCACAACGATGGTCCCACGAGCAATCGCAATGGAGATCCTGCTGACCGGGCAGCCCATCACGGCTCAACGCGCATATCAGGTCGGCCTTGTGAACGAGATCACATCTCCCGACGAGCTCGTGGCTCGAGCCCAGAGCCTCGGTGAGATCATCTCGAGCAACGCCCCGCTGTCAGTGATGGCTGCCAAACGTACCGCGTACCTGCTGGCCGGCGAACGCATGGCCCAGGCGTTCGACGAGGCAGAGGACCTGTGGCGGCCTGTCTACCTGAGCTCGGACGCACAAGAGGGCCCGCGCGCATTCAAGGAGAAGCGACGGCCGATCTGGCGGTCTCGCTGAAAGGCTTGCGTCGGGAACTTACCCGTCCGACACGCGGCTTATGTCCCGCAGCTCTGGAGCGACGGCGAACATCGGTTCAGTGATGGCGCGCACCTGCTCGACACTGACTCCCGGAGCCAGCTCCCGCAAGAGCAACCCGTCGGGAGTGACGTCCATCCAGGCGTGGTCGGTACAGATCGCCGAAACGCAGCTCCGTCCCGTCAGCGGCAGGCTGCACTTTCGCAGGATCTTCGGCTGCCCGTCGCGCGTGGCGTGCTCCATCATCACGATCACTCGCCGGGCTCCCATGACCAGGTCCATGGCGCCGCCCATGCCCTTGATCACTTTGCCTGGAACCAGCCAGTTGGCCAGGTCGCCGCGCTCGGAGACCTCCATCGCCCCGAGGATCGCCAGGTCGATGTGACCGCCGCGAATCATGGCGAACGACTCGGCCGACGAGAAGTACGCAGTGCCCTCGATCTCGGTGACCGTCTCTTTGCCGGCGTTGATAAGGTCGGGATCCTCCTCACCTTCGAACGGATAAGGCCCGATTCCGAGCATTCCGTTCTCCGACTGCAGGACGACCTCAATCCCAGGCGGGACGAAGTTCGACACCAGGGTCGGCATGCCGATTCCGAGGTTGACGTAGAAGCCGTCGCGCAGCTCCAGCGCAACGCGCTGGGCGACTTGCTCACGAGTCAGAGCCATCAACTCACCCTCGGGCGAAGTGTCCGCCGCTCGATCGGCTTGCGGAGGTCCTCGGCGAGGACCAACCGGTGCACGTGGATGCTCGGGACGTGGATGGCATCGGGGTCGAGTGACCCGACCGGTACGATTGACTCTGCCTCGACGATGGTGATCATGGCCGCGGTGCACATCATCGGGTTGAAGTTGCGAGCGGTGCGTCGAAAGACCAGGTTGCCCCACGTGTCCGCCTTCCAGGCGTGGACCAGGGCGAAGTCGGCCCGCAGCGGGCGTTCGAGGAGATAGTCAATGCCGTCGAAGGTGCGGACCTCCTTGCCCTCGGCCACCTGAGTACCCACGCCCGTTCGCGTGTAGAAGCCAGCGATTCCAGCCCCGCCAGCCCGGATGCGTTCCGCCAGCGTGCCCTGCGGTACGAGCTCGACATCGAGCTCGCCCGATAGGAACTGGCGCTCGAACTCTTTGTTCTCCCCGACATAGGAGGACACCATGCGCCGGACTTGCTGGGCTTTAAGGAGTACTCCGAGGCCGTCGTCGGTTGTTCCGCAGTTGTTCGATATGATCTCCAGGGCGCGCACGCCTTTGCGGTGTACGGCGGCAATGAGGTTCTCAGGGTTTCCGCACAACCCGAAGCCACCGACCATCAGGGTCGCCCCGTCCGGAATATCCGCAACAACGGCGTCGGCGCTCGTCCAGACCTTGTTCATGGCCAAGCGACGGTCACTGGAACCCCCTGACGGGCATGCCGTCTCAATCCGCGCTGGTCTTCAGTGCGACCCGTCCGAGTTGACGGGTCGGTGAGAGTGTATCCATTAATAGATTCCGAGCGGCGACCCCCGGCGCTTGGAAGCGCGGCATACCCTCCGAGTTCGGCACATGCCCGGGCATAGCCTGCGCGCCATCCGATCCGCAGGACCGCCTCGATCAGGGTCGACCCAAAGTCGGACGAGTAGGAAGATTCATGGCTTCATCGTCGGCGGGTGGTATGCCCGAGCAAACCACTGCCTATCTATTCCTCAGATGCTCCAGGCGGCCGTGGCTGACGCCTGTAGCGCGAGGAATCTCACAGAACTAGCGCGGGGCCGATAGAACCAGCGCGGCGCCGTGGGCATCTGACATTCATCCGTTTGGTCGGGGCGGGCATGTGACTATCCTGGCCGACGGAGTGGGCATCTGACACATCGGCTGTAGCGGCGACCCCACTCAGGAACAGGAGGCGTTTGACGCGTCGGCGAGTGTCGGGCTCGGGCAACCCACTGGAAAGAGTGGCGCGCCCGGAGGTGTCTGCCCGGAGGGGTCCGGACGCACTCCACCAACCATCGTGATCGAGGGCTTGGACAAGCTTGTCGACACCCTTCTGGCCGCATAACACGCGGGAACGGAGGCAAGGGATGGTCGAAGGTGGTCGGCGCAAGAGGGATAGAGTCGACACACCGTCGCCAATCTTTGCTGATCCCGTCGCGAAGATACCGAGCCACGTTGGTCGGGTCTGGAAGACGGCGCAATGGCGTTTCTTCCAACCGCCCCTTCCTGAGGGCCGCCCAGCTTGCCGAGCCGTCCCTCGCTGCATTCGACGAGATCCGAGACACGGCGTAGAGCAGCGGCGCTGCGACGCTTGCCGGCCTGCCGACGAGTTGATCCGTCGAACCGGGCTACCAGACTTGGCCGATTCGGTTCACCCGGCTCACGAAGGGCACTATCCGGCCCGAGGTACTCTCATGCGTGGCGAGGCATGATGGATCGGCCGCACCCATGACGGATCGGGGAATTGGGAGTGTCGCGCCTCCCTCAGCTGTTGAACTTCTTGATGGCGGCCTCGGTGACCGGAGTGAAGAGGTTCACGAGGTTGCCGTCTGGATCGCGGAATAGGATCGAGCGGTTGCCCCACGGCATCGTGGTGGGCTCCAACACCCACTCGCTCACCAGCGGCTTGAGCCGCTCGTACTCGCGCTCGACGTCGTCGACGCGGAACTCGATGATGACGCTGTGGTTGTCGGCAGGGCGGGCGGAGCCTTCCCCGAATAGCTCCGTGGCCTGGGTGTGCCTGAAGGCGAGTGTGCAGGACGGCATGACCAACTCGGCGAAGACCGGCGTATAGCGCACCGGCCGCCATGCCGGTGACCTCCTCGTAGAACTGGGCCGCGCGCTCGACGTCGTCGGTGATCACGCGAATGGAACCAGATTCATGGAAATCAATTCCTTTGGTGAGTCGGCGGCGAGCTTCATCGACCAACTCCGACCAGTCCTGCCTGCATCCCGAAAGAGCGTGTTGCCCGCAGGCTAGGAGACACGGCGGCCCAGGCGACACGCTGCTCATCGGCGGCGCGGGAGCGGAGTCGGCAACGATGTCACGGTCGATCCCAGCGCGCGCCAGATGGCCTATCGTCAAGGGCGCCCAGCGCGGTGCCGCCCGGGCGGCGAGCGATCGGTCGATGACATCGGGCACGTGGGTCGAGCGGCGATACGTCGGCACCACGAAGTCAGGGCGGGCAGGCGCTCGCACTCGAGTCGGAGCACCCTGGCTGCGTTTTCGCACCGAGTCGACCGCCTGGGCGAAATGAAGCCGGCTTCGGTTCCCGGCGGCAGATGCCTCAAGACCCGCGCCAGATCTCCCGCATGCCTGTCAGGGCTGGACGTTCTCCAGGTCTTCCAGAAGGCCCGGGTGTGTCGGCTCCCAGCCGAGCGTCGTGCGTGTGTGGGTGCTTGAGGAGGGCTGGTCAGCGGCGAAGATCGAGCCGAGGGGGCCGTAGGTTTCCTGTGGCACCGTCTCGACTGGCAGTTCGAGCCGACGACCGATGACTGCGGCGATGTCACGTACCGCGTCGCCCTCATCGGCCACGGCGTGCCAGGCGGTCCCGGCCGGTGCCAGCTCCAGGGCAAGCCGGAAGAGGACTGCTGCGTCGAGTGCATGCACGGCCGGCCAGCGCTGGGTGCCGTCGCCCGGATAGCCGGACACTCTGGTTCGACGCGCGATCTCGGTCAACATGCCGGCGAATCCGCCCTTGCCCTCATTGTGGACCGTGCGTGGCATACGCACTACGCTGCTGCGTACTCCGCGAGCGGCCAGGTCCAGAACTGCCCTGACAGCGCGACCGCGACCGCCGGTCAGCCCTTCAGTGGACGCCGGGTCGGCCTCGGTGGAGACCCTGCCCGGTACGTAGGGCGTACCGGAGACCGTGACGAAGGGGCGGCCGCTGCCGACGAGCTCCTCGCCCAAGGCCGCGAGGGCGGCACTCTCCTCGGCGGCCGCCTGAGCGAAGGCGTCGGCGCTGCTGATGCCGTTGGCGAATGCCAGATGGATCACCCCATCGGCCCGAGCGGCGCCGTCGCGGAGAACATCCAGGTCCGCGAGACCTCCCCGGAGCGTCTTCGCGCCGGCCGCCTCGGCGGCCAGCGCGGACGCGTCGGAGCGGGCGAGCGCGAGGACGGTATGGCCGCTGCCGATGAGTTCGGCGACGACGGCTGAGCCGATCAGCCCGGTGCCACCGGTGACGAAGACGTACATGGAAACTCTCCTGGGAAAGTGATAGGACTCTGGTCTCATCATCTTATCAGAGTGATGGAACAGACGTCCCATCGCTACAATGGGCTCATGGCACGTTGGGAACCAGGGGCGCGCGAACGACTCGTCGTGGCAGGGGTCGACCTGTTCGCCGAGCAGGGATACGACGCCACGACGGTGACGCAGATCGCCGAGCGCGCCGGGGTCACGAAAAGCACGTTCTTCCGGTACTTCCCTGACAAGCGCGACATCCTGCTGGCTGGACAGGAGAAGCTAAGCCATCTGCTGGCCGAGGGGATCGCCGAGGCTCCTGTCAGTGCCAGCCCGCTCGAGGCGGTCGCCGCCGGTCTCGAGCGGGCATCGAGTGCGATGGGCCCAATGAACCGCGAGCTCGGCCCCCGCCTGAGGGCGGCCGTCGCCGCAAGCGCCGAACTCCAGGAGCGGGACGCCCTCAAGAGCGTCGGTCTCGCGGCCGCCATGACAATCGCCCTCATCGCCCGCGGCGTGCCCGACTCGACGGCACATCTCGCAGGCGAACTGGGTGTCCTTGCGTTCAAGCGGGGCTACGCCGAGTGGTCCGAGGGCGACCGTGAGGCCAAGAACGAACTCGCGTACTACACCCTGGCGGCCTTGAACGAACTGCGCACAGCCAGCGCCTCACTCGGCTGACCATCCACTGCCTCAGATCGCCCTCGGCGCCAAATCCATCGAGAGGAGCACGATAATCGTCCCATTCAGGCTCGGGTGCGAGGTAGTGGGCCGGGAAAGAATGGAGCCTAACAGCCGGCTGAGGATCGCCAAGGCACAGTGGAGTTGCCCCGGTTTCGTGGAGTTATGCCTCACCGGCCGCGATGGCCGCAGATGAACGATAACGCTAGGTCAAGCCTCAGATCCACTCCTCATATGCTCGACGCGGCGTCGACAGGATGCGAGCCAATGGACGGGGAGGTCGGTCTGTCGCTCACAAGGCCGCGCGTCGATGCCACTCCCCCAGGGAATGGCGAGCAAGCTTTCCTCGGTGGCCCTACCGGCACCTGTGGCGCGACGAATCTCGCACAACTAGCGCTTGGCCGATAGAAATGCGCGGGGCGTGGGCATCTGAGATTAAGCAGTTTGTCGGGGCGAGCATCTGACGCTGCTGGCCGACGGGCCGGGCATCTGACACATCGACTGTCGCGGGCGACGCCACTCAGGGAACGGGGGCTTTTGACGCCTCGGCGAGGATCGGGCTCGGGCAACCCACTGGAAAGAGTGGCGCGCCCGGAGGGATTCGAACCCCCGCCCATCTGATCCGAAGTCCGTTTCCCGTCGCAAGGGTCGCAGCCGGGTGATTCGTGCTTGGAACGGCGTTCTTGGCGACGCCGATTTCGTCGATTCCGGGGTGAGTCAGATTCCCGCCCCGAAGAGAGTTTTCGTCCCATCGGGGAAAGCCAGAAGAGTCCGATGCCCATGCGGGGTGGATATCTTCAGATGCCCACGACGAGAGACCGGATTATACGCCCGGCCGGTGCATGCCCAAGGTGCTCGGAATCTCGCGTGGGACGTTTGATGAGCTGATCGGAAAAGCCCTGGGCCGCTCGATCAAGCTTGGCCGGCGGTGGCTAGCGGTGCGCCAAGGGCTTGATAGGCTCGCCGGGCTACCAGGTCGACCCGCCCGAGTGTGGAAGCACGACGTGGCCACTCCCGCACGGATAGGCATCGGGCCAGGACAAATCCTCGGTTTAGAAGCGGCATGTGGGCACACATTGATATCTCGTCGTTGTAGGCTTCCGGCTAGACCGTCCAGCGAGGCAAGACCGTCGACAAGGGGAGTGGATGAGCCCTCGGACCACCCGGGAGCTGGATGCCGATGCATGCCGTGGGCAGCCCGAACCGACGGATTGCCGCCTTCGCGTGGAAGCCGTCCGGGTGGCCGCTCCTGCGCGGTCGTCGATCTGCGTTGTCGACATGAATCAGTTTCACGCGGGTGCGCCGGGAGGAGGGAATCTCGGGTTCGCGCTTGAGGCCCTCACGAACATCGAACTGAGGGTCTCAGAACGTGACGAAGTCAAGGACGACGTCGGGGGCAAGTGGGACGACGATCGCGCCCAGCTCATCCTGCACGTACTCCGCCGATGGCGGGAGCTCACCGGCTGCTACCACATGTTCTCAGCCGCTGTACACCGGGCCAATCCGCCGCATATCGGCCTTGCTTCTTCTGCTGCGTTGCAGCTGACCTCGTGGATTGCCCTGAACTACATGCATGGGCACCCCTTTAGCGATGCCAGGCTTCGTTCGGAAATGGCGGCGGCCTATATGGAGGCGACTCCGGGGTCTGGGGCGGTCCCTGGCTTCACGACTGGCCTGTCGTCTTTCCTTGGGCTTTACGGGGGGTTTGCGGTCGTCGACGACGATCTTGGCGCCGTCCTGCATGTGTCTGTTCCTGAATGGTCCGCGGCCGTTGTGGTCCCTCGCGGACTCGTTTCGATGTCGTGGGGAGAAGTCGAGGCTGAAGCCTTGACCATGGACGGGCCGAGGCTCGACCATCGGGACCGAGACGCAAAGTCGGCGATCATCTCGGACCAGCTGATCCCGGCGGTGGTTGCCGGCGAGTTGGCAGCCGTCGGAAGGGCAATCACGCAGGTTCAAAGCGTCGGAAGCAAAGTGGCCGAGATTGCTATCTATGTGACTCTGTGACCAGTCCGAATGTCATTGCCACGACCTCGGGCGTGTTGATCTACGCAGAGTCCTCGACAGCTGGTGCGGCCTCGTCGGCGACGGGAGCCCTGCTCTTGCTGGAAGGGCCGTAGACGATCAGTGGCCCGGACTGGACGGTCCGGGCCACTGTGAGCACGACGTCGAAATGTCCTACTTGAGAGCGCCGGTAGCGACATCGAGGCTGACAGACGAACCATCGTCGGCTGTGAGCGCCAGAGACTCAGGGGCGGGTCGAAGTGATCCTTCGGCCCGCCCCCTTCTGTGCCTGGGTGTTGGAAGGAAGGCATGGGCGTGAGAATCGGCCCATCCCTTCGTCATAGGTGTAAGAGGTGCAGATTGACATCCGCGTTGCAGGACTTCGAGGGCTTCTACCGAGCGACGTACGCGTCCGCGTACAGGACCGCGCTCGGGATGGTCGGGTCGGCAACTCTCGCGGAAGACGTGACCCAGGATGCTTTCGTGGACGCCTACCGGCGACGTGGGAGCTTCAGGGGCGACGGCCCTGTCGAGGCCTGGCTCCACAGGATCGTCGTGAACAGAGCGATCGACGAACTGCGGCGGCACAGGCGTCGGAACGAGGTCTGCTACGAACTGGACATCGAGCCCGGGGAGTCGACCTACGGACGGATTGACACCGTGGAGCTTCTCGACGCCATCGCCGCACTCGACGCCCGCCAGCGCGCTGCCATCGTCCTCAGGTACTTCCACGGGTACCCGATGCGAACCGTCGGCGCGACGCTGGGCACGACCGAGGGCGGCGCATCAATGCTCGTCCGCAGGGCCATGGAGCGGCTGCGGTCAAACGTGACGGATTCGGCCCGAAAGGCACCGCCGGGCGAGGCCGAGACAGCTGCAAGGGGAAGGTGAACCATGGCTGAACAGACCGACGACTTCGGCGACGAGGTGGCGCGCAGCCTGTCGATGGCGCTGGGCAAGGCGAGCGGCCGCTACCCTGAGTGGGGTCAGTCACCCCAGTCGAGGACGGCCCAGGAGACGCACGGCAGGCGCTTCGCCGTGCCCTTCCTCGGCCGCGGGGCGTTGCTCCTGCGGCTCGCAGCCGTGGCTGCCGTGGCGGCATCGGGAGTCGCGCTTGTCTTCAACGCGGTCGGGTCGCCGACTCCAGCAGGCGGCGGCGCCGTGAACATCTGGGCCGTGGCGGCGCTGACCGAGACGAACCTCGTAGCCGTCGGCGGCACGGACGATGCGTCCGGCAGCCTGGTGGAGGCGACAAGCACGGACGCTGGCGCAACGTGGTCTATCAGCCGCCCCGGGGGGCCGGCCCTCACGACCGTCGCAGCGGCCGGGAAGCGGTTGGTGGCCGCGACCGACTGCGCGGCGCAACCCTCCGGATCGGGCCCGCAGGACGGGCTGAACGCCCCATCGTCGTGCCTCTACGAGAGCTCCGACGGCGGACGGACGTGGCAGGACCTCCACGCGGGCGCGATCGTGGGCCCCTCCTTCGCGGACGACTCGCACGGCTTTGCCCATTCGCCGCTCGACATGGCCGCCGGCACCCCGTCCCGCCTGTACGCGACCTCCGACGGCGGGAGGACCTGGGGCCAGAACCCGTCGCCCTGCGGCGCGGCGACCCCCTGGATCTCCGAGACCGTGGCGATCTCGGCCGGGAGAGTCGGCGTGCTGTGCGTGGCCAACGTGGACGCCAAGGGATTCCAGCCATGGCAGGTAGTAGCGCTGACTCCTGGCTCCGCCGGGTCAGTATTGGCCCAACCGGCATCCGGAGGCATCCCGGCCGACGCGGGCGTCTTCCGGTTCGCCGTGCGCCCCGACGGAACGGCGCTGCTCTTCGGTGACCAGGTCTTCAGGACCACCGACAGCGGGACCACCTGGTCGCTCGCGACCACCGCCAGCGCGCGAATTCAGGGCGGCTGTTTCACGGCCAACGGCGTCGGGTACTTCGCCGTCCGCGATAGCGGGAGGTTCACAGGGATCGCGACCACGACAGACGGCGGCTCCACGTGGCGCGATCTGATCCAGTGGCCCTTCTTCGGCCAGTGAAGAGCGCCGTATAGCCGGCGACGGGACCCTGTGGGGCGCCACCCCCGTCGGCCCACTCAAACCTGGAACACCATGCGTCTGCCCGAGGATCCCTCCTCTGATCTCGACGTTCCGTCCGCCCCGGGCCGCCTTACCCTCCAACGGCCCGGCGCCTTCCTCCCGGATCGTGTCGTCCGTCACTTCACTGTCGTGTCTGGAGCCGTTGGCGACGAGAGCTGCGGATCAGACGAGGGCTACCCGCTCGATCCCTAGCCCGTCACTTGCGGCGTGGGGCGGGTGTCAAGCCTGATCAAGCGGCTGTGGCGCAGAGGCTGGCAAGGACGACGCTCTGGAGCGCTCGATGTCGAGCTGGGTCGTATGCCGCTCGCTCCTGCCAGCACTTCCAGATGATGTACACCCAGGCCCGCGCGAGGATCCGGCAGGCATGCGGGTGGGTCTTGTGGCGGGCCCTGGCGTCGTCATACACCTTCGCCGCCCAGAGGTTCGCGTAACGGCTGTCCTGTGCGAAGTCGATGAGCGCGTCGCGGAGCTTCTTGTCGCAGGCGAACCGGAACGTCACCCCGCGGTGCTGACCCGATTGGCGGGTGGACGGCGCAGCGCCGGCAAGGCAGGCAAGCGATTCGGGCGTCGGAAACCGCTCGCGAACGTCGCCGATCTCAGCGAGCAGGGTCGCTGCCCGAACCTGGCCAGCTCGCGGCAAGCTCGTGAAGATCTTCCCGTCGGGATGATGTTGGAGCTGCTCTCGGATCCCGGCTTCGAGCTCGCTGATCTGCCCGCGCACCGCAAAGATGGCGCGCACGAAGGCCATGGTCACAGCCGCGCGCGACTCCGCTTCGGGGCCGACGACGCCAGCTGGAGCATTCTCGAGCCGCTGGCACAGCTCCTCGGCACTGGTCCGGCCCGAGTACCCCTCCTTCGCGAGCCAGGCGGAAATTCGTTTCGGCGAAACCCCGGCAGCTTTGGGTGCCGACGGGTAGCGGACGAGGAAGTTGAGAGCGATCGGCGAGGCGAGGTCTGAGAACAGGCCGATCGCTCCTGGAAACGTGAGCTCCAAGTGCGCTCGGAGCTGCAGGCTCAACCGCGTCCGGGTCTGGACAAGGTCCTTGCGCGCACGCACGGTCGTTCGCAACGTCACGGTCTCAGGGCTGTCGGGCTGCAGCGGCCGGAGCCGGTGGCCATCGGTCCGGAGAACGTCCGCGAGGATGAACGCATCACTGCGGTCGTCCTTGTTGCCGGCGGTTCCGTATCGCAGCCGGATCGCCTTGATGTGGCGGCTCGCGATCACAACGACCTCGAGTCCAGCCCCAAACAGCGCCTCGATGACTGGACCATCCGGACGTTCGATGGCAACCTTGGTCACGCCTCCCTTGGCCAATCGCCGGCCGAGCGTCCGCAACCCCGGCTCCGTGTGGTCGACGTCGAAACGATCGACGGCTTCGCCTCGCTCATCGACGATGCACGCCGCATGGCTCCGGCTCGCCCAGTCCACGCCGGCGAATCGAGTGAGAGAATCCATCTTGCCTCCTCGCTGGTACAAGCAGCCTGGGGGCACCCTTGTGTTGGGACGTGGCGGCCGATCGCTTACTGATTGGCGCTCGACGGCGCGCAGCCCTATCGCGGCTAACCACGTCCTGGCCGCCGGACCCCGCGGAACTCAGCGTGGTCGTCGAACGACCAGGTGGAATGGCGATGGTCCGGCGTTCACCAGGGGTGCGTCCATGGATTCGACCAAGGACACGGACTATGGTGATCCAGTAAGGGGGATGCGGTCGGGCAATTGGTCAGAGTATGGGCGATGGCGCGACGCGTCGCACCGTCCGCAGTGGATCAGCCTTCGAGCAACTCTTGCTCCAGATCCGCGGCCTTCTTCCGGTGGCCGCTCGCCCGCAACTCGTCTATTGCCTTACGGGTCAGGGCGCGCAATCGCTGAGCCTCCTCGCGGAGCTCACCGATCTCGGCCCGCACGGAACCGGGGCCGGCTCCGCACCATTCCCGCAGCAGATTCCGCAGCGGCTGCCTCTCCGCGTCGATCCGCTCGCACACTTCGCCGGGGATCCACTCATCGGTCTTGCGACGCAGGCGAACGAACCGACCGTGTGCCGCGTCATGGCGTGCCTGTGCCTCTTCCTCCTCGATTTCGGCGAGGACCTTGACGGGCCAGGCAGACGCGGCGGACTGAGCCACCGCGATCGCTGCCGTGATCGGAGCAATCAGCGTCCCAGCCTCTTCAAACGATCGCGGATCCGCCCGCAGGCTCCCAACGTCGATGTCGAGCAGAGCCGCGAGACGATCGACTTGATGGATCTTGATTACCCCGCGCTGAGCGTTGTACCCCATCTCGGCTACGTCTGGGTCGACCAAGCTTTCGATGACGTAGTCGGTCGCGTCACGTAGGAGTTCGGGCGTCGCCGCTGCTGGTTCTTGCGCTGCTGCCCACCGCGACGCCCAAGCGCGAAGGTCATCGACCCTCTCCCGTGGGACCTTGAGCCGCGAGGGCGGAACCCAGTCCTGGTGGCCCTCGAACTCATTGGCGACCCATCGGACCAGGAGGCGCGCTGGCTTCTTGACCCCGAGACGGAGGACCTCAACCTCGATGAGTTCGTCCTGCGACGCAGCTCGGTAGGCCCAGCGACTGCCGAGGGCGAACTCCACTTTGCGGCCTGGTGTGCCACGGCCGTATTCGTCGGTAAGAGCGCGAATGTCTTCTGGGTTCAGCTGACAGCTCCGTTCGCCTCTTGGCCGTCGGCATCTAATTGGGCTTTCTCGGTCCTGAACCTACCCCAAGGGACATGCGGCCGGCAACCTCCGGCACTTTGTCAGCGAGTCGCTAGGAGTCCGTCGGATCCGGGCTAATCTCGGGGACCGCGCCTGACTCGGTAGACCGTTTCGGACTCCGTAGGAGACACGGGCCGGACGAGCCGCGAGAGCCAGGCTCGATCCTCGTTTCGGCTCATTACGCCGACGAGATCGACCGAACGGACGACCTCAATCTCCACCTCTTCGATGGTCGAACGTTTGCGCACCTTGTCCTCGGCCGTCATCGTGGTCAGGCGGCCCATGATCGTCTAAGAGTCCCTGGCCATGAGCCAGGTTGTCGAACTGGTATACGACTATCTCGCAAACCATCGAGACCTCTTGGCCTCCGATCAAGATTCGCTGGACAGGATCGTGGACATCCTCAACGGCTTTGCGGATTTGGCATCGGAGCAAGCCGTTCGACTCGCTTACCGTCTCTACGAGATCTTTCGGTAGCGGATCAATTGACTGCGACCGGCACCCTATACCGACGCGCGCCTGACTCGCAGAACGAAGCTTCAATCCGACACCTTCTAGCTCGATAGGATTGGCCCGATTCCACGCTCAGGACATACCGTTCGGACGCCGCCCTCCCGAGCAGATGGTCGGCCGGCGATGCGAGATCGTGTCGACCCGCGACGTCGGTGTCGGCGAGGGAGACGTAACGGCGGACCATATCAAGGGTCGTGTGGCCCAGGATCTGCTGGAGGCTGAACACGTCGCCACCGTTGACCAGGTAATTGCGGGCGAAGGTGTGGCGGAAAGTGTGCGGCGAGCAGCGCCGTTCGAGGCCGGCTCTCGCCTTGAGTCGCTTGAGGATTTGCTGGATGCCGTGATAGGTAAGCCCGGTGCCTAGTTCGGCCAGGAAGACCGGCTCGTCGGGCTCGCCTCTGCCGCGCGCGCCAAGATAGCGGCCGATCGCCCGCCGAGAGCTGAGACCGACGGGCACCAGGCGCTCCTTGGCGCCCTTGCCCATGACCTTGATCGAGCCGTCCTGCCGCAGGTCGCGAAAGCGGATACCTGCGGCTTCGGATACGCGCAGACCCGTGTCCAGGAGGAGCAGGAGGATGGCCTGATCGCGGGTGCCGGCGTTGGCCAAGAGGTGGCGTAGCTCGTCGTCGCTCAATGGCTCGATGATCTTCTTTGGCACCCGCGGCTTAGCGAGCCGGCGGATGACCAGGGCTTCGGTGAGCTCCTCGGCCGCAAGCCAGTTGCCGAGCACGTGCAGACAGCGGACGTAGCCTGCAACGCTCACCGGCGCCAGCGTCGCCCGAAGTTCGACGAGCCAGGTGCGCCAGGCCGAAGCGTCGATCTCCTCGAGCTCTGTCCCGGGCCCAAACCGCGCAATCGCTCGATTGAGGATGTCGCGATACCAGCGGATCGTTCGAGGCGACAGACCTTCGGCCGTCTTGGCCTCGCAGAACAGCTCGACCGCCCGGCCGAGTTCGATTCTCACCGGCGCCGTAGGCTCCGCGCGCCCGCGGACCGTCCCACGAATCAGATGCCCATCGCGCCGGCCAGAAGAATCAGATGCCCGGCCCTTTGACTCGGAAGTGTCAGATGCCCACGGATCGAGGGTGTCAGATGCTCGCGACATATTCTTACCTCCATGGGCGTCGCCCACGAGGCCGTCCAAAGCACAAGATCTGGTGGCTGCTTAGCTCCTCGACCACAACATGTTGTGGTTTTGGCGCGCCCGGAGGGATTCGAACCCCCGACCCTCTGATCCGAAGTCAGATGCTCTATCCACTGAGCTACGGGCGCGCGGTTTGCGGTTGGTTCCACGCTCATTTGGAGCATCTGATCCGCCTGGCGGGCCCTTCTTGATTTCCGGACAGAGCATATAGAGCATCTGATTCGGCAGAAAGAAGGACCACGTGGAAACCCGAAACCGCCGCGACATAGTAACGCTTCGCAGCCTTCGTGGGAGTTGGGAGCGAGCCCTCAAAGCGCGCAACCGATCCCCCAGGACAATCCGAAGCTACCTCGACTCGCTCGATCAGCTAGCCGAGTTCCTGGACGCCTCGGGTATGCCGGCGGCCGTCACATCGATCCGCCGCGAACACATCGAGGCATTCATCGTGGCCCTGGCCGAGAAAGGCTTGAAGCCCGCGAGCCTGGCGGTGGCGTATCGCTCGATACGGCCGTTCTTCCGCTGGCTCGTGGACGAAGACGAGATCACGCGCAGTCCGATGGAGCGGATGCGCCAGCCGGTCGTCCCCGACTCGATGGTGCCAATCCTGTCTGAGGTGCAGCTGCGAGCGCTGCTGGATACCACGAGGGGCCGAGGCTACGTCGATCGTCGAGACCGCGCCATTCTTATGTTGTTCATCGATAGCGGCGCTCGCCTGTCCGAGATCGCCGGGCTCAAGGTGGCCGACCTCGATCTCGAGCGCAACAACACCGCACTCGTCATGGGCAAGGGCCGCCTGCCCCGGGCCATCGCGTTCGAGGCCCAAACGGCAATGGCCCTCGATCGATATCTACGCGTTCGGAACCAGCGCTCCGACCGCGCCGCTCCGGATCTCTGGCTCGGCAAGTACGGACCTATGAAGGCGAGCGGGCTCGCCCAGCTCGTGAGGCGGCGCGGAGCGGAGGCCGGGCTCACCATCCACCCGCACATGTTTCGTCACACGATGGCCCACAACTTCCTGGCCGACGGCGGAACCGAGGGCGACTTGATGTCGCTTGCCGGGTGGAGGAGCCCTGAGATGCTCCGGGTCTATGGCCGCTCGGGCGCGGCGCAGCGGGCCCGCGAGGCCCACCGAAGCCGAAGCCTGGTGGACCGCCTCACTCAGCGGCGCTAGCGGCACGGCCCTCGGATTGGCGTTCCTCTATGGTGACGCCCTCTGCGAGTCTCAGCCGAAGCCACTTCGGTGGCCCACGCACCGGGAGCTTGGCGCGGGTCTCACATCCATCTGCCCAAGCCACTCTAACGAGTGCGCCCGCCCACAAAGAACAGGTCGCGAGGAACCCCGACGTCCGAGACATCCTGGGTTTCCGCTTCGCTCGTCGAGGTGCCGTTCGAAGCTGTCGTTCCGGCGTATCGTTCGATCCATGGACGAGGAACAGGCCCCGGAACGAAACCAACGGCTTACGACGGCGCTCGCGGAGGCGGGCCAGGCGCTAGGACTCAGCGTTGAGCGCGAGTATCCGGTTCCGGGTGGGCGTATCGATGTCGTCTGGCTCTGGGAGGGCCCGGAGCGATTCGCGGTGAAGCTCCCGCTTGTCGGCTTTGAGATCGAGTCGAGCTGGAGGACACGAAAGCACCTCAAGGGCGACTTGATGAACCTGATGGACCTGCAGCCAGCGCTCGGAGTGATCGTGCTCGCCGGCGACGGTGCCAAGGTCGAGGCGACACGCGCGTTCGCTCGACTGATGGTCGACCGACACTCAGCGCGGATTGAGATCTGGGACGAAGCGCAAGTCGCCGCCCTGGGGACAGGCGGCTCGGAGCTGCGCGACTTGGTTGAAGGTCTCCCCGTCGCGACGACACAGCCCGAAACAAACGAGGTCGGCGGAAAGAAGTACGCGGCCCTGTCGAACTGGCTTCTGGGCGAGCGGCGCGATCGCATCGAACTGTCGTTTCGGGAGATCGAGGAGGTCCTCGGGTTCCCGCTTCCGCCTTCGTCCCGCGATTACGCGTCGCACTGGAGCGGCTACAAGGGCAGTGCCGTCGTTCGTGCGATCAAGGATGTTGGGTGGCGGGCCAGCGATCTCGATCTCGCGGCAGAACGCGTCGTGCTAGAGCGAGACGAAAGCCGCTAGAGCGACCGCGTGGCTTCACTTAGGCGCGGTCGGGTCAGGGATGTTCTGGAAAGTCTTCTGGACGTAGTTCAGCCACGGCGCGACGTGGCGGTAGCCGAAAGCCCGTAGCATCTCTGGCAGGATCAGGGCGACAAGATCGGTGGGGGTCATTCCGAGAGATAGCCTTGTCCATTGTCGTCGCCAGTTGTCGCGGTCGGAGATCGGCGCTCTGTCCACAT
>JBIOII010000035.1:0-16713 GCA_044449785.1 Candidatus Limnocylindrales bacterium | reverse complement strand
CTCGAATGCCGACCAGGCGTGGGCCAGGTCGTTGGTGAAGACGCCGGCCTGGAGTCCGAAGCGGCTGTCGTTGACCCTGGTCACGGCGTCGGCGAAGTCGCGGAAGGGAGCGGCGACCACGAGCGGGGCGAAGGCCTCCTCGCGGCATACCGCTGCGGAGGCGGGCACGTCGGTCAGGATGGTTGGCGCGAAGAACGCGCCGTCCGAGGTGCCACCCAACAACACCTTGCCACCCAACGAGCGGGCTTCGTCCACCCAACGTCGGGTGCGCTCAACGGCAGCGGCGTCGACCATCGGGCCGATATCCGTGGCGGGGTCGAGCGGGTCGCCGACTCGCAGCTTGCCGGCGCCCTCGACGAACCGGGACATGAATCCGTCCCAGATCGCCTCGTGGACGAGGAGGCGCTGAACGCTGATACATACCTGGCCGGCGTAGCTGAAGGCCCCGACGAGGGTCCGACGGACGGCCCAATCGAGGTCCGCAGTTCGGTCGACGATAACGCCGGCATTGCCGCCGAGCTCGAGCACGACCCGCTTCTTGCCGGCCCGCTCTTTCATCTTCCAGCCGACGGACGGGCTGCCGGTGAAGGTCAGCAGCTTGAAGCGCTCGTCCGACACGAGCCGGTCGCCCAGTTCGCGCGTCATCGGCAGGATGCTCACCGCGCCTTCCGGGAGCCCTGCGTCGGCCACGATCTCCGCGACGGTGAGCATCGTCAGCGGGTCCTTCGAAGGCGGCTTGAGCACGATCGGATTGCCCGACGCGATCGCCGGTGCCAGCTTGTGCGCGGCCAGGTTGAGCGGGAAGTTGAACGGGCTGATCGCTGCGATCGGGCCGATGGGGTAGCGGCGGGTGATGCCGGTCCGGCCGCGAGAGGCGCGGTTCAAGTCGAGCGGGATGACTTCGCCGCCGATCCGCTCGGCCTCCTCGGCGCCGAAACGGAACGTCAGCACGGCGCGGTCGACCTCACCGAGGGCATCGCGGATAGGCTTGCCGGACTCAGTCGCGATCAGCCGGCCGAGCTCCTCGCGGCGCGCCGCGATGCCGGCGCTGATCTTGTGGAGGGCCGCGCTCCGCTCGAACGCGGGCAGCCGGCGCGTCTTGTCGAAGGCGGCCACCGCCGCAGCAACGGCCTCCTCGTATTGGGCGGACGTGGCGTTGTACGTGACGCCGGCCGGCTCGTCGTGTCTGGCAGGGTTCGCCACGACCAGCCGATCCGGCGAATCGACCCAGCGGCCGGCCAGGTAGATGGGGTGGGGAGTCGGTGCCGAGGCGGCCAAGTCAGTCGCTCAGCCGGTGGCGGTCACTCGGCCGTGGCCCCGCAGCGGGGGCAGGAAAGCCGGCTGAGGGTGCAATCCAGGCCGCAGTTGCCGCCGCGGGCGCACACTTCGCACTTCGGTTTGCTGTGCTCGGTGTCGGCCAGCTCGCCGCAGCGGTCGTACCAGGTTCCCCGGCCACCCGGGCGGAGGCGATCTCCGTCGCTCGCCATCAGGCGAAAGGACCCGCGGAACTCGATGACTGTGCTCACACCACAGACGATACAGCCTGGCGGCGCGGGCGGTCGAGCGTCCCGACAAGGGCACCACGAGGCAGGAATCGCGTCGAGTCGGGGGCGGCAGTCGCCCCCGACTCGTGACCACGATGGATTCCGGGGTCGATCAGGCCGGCATGCCGGCGCCTTCCGCTGCCGGCTCCTCGACGACGAGCGGCTTGCCCGTCTCGATGAGCGTCTTGAGACCCGAGAGGATCTGAGACCAGCCGTGCTCGACCGAGTGGTAGGTCGCCGTCTCGCCTTCGAACTCGTCGTGGACGAGCGTCAGCCGGCAGGCCTCGCCCATCTTCTCGATCTCCCAGGTGACCCGGCTCGGCTTCTCGGCGGCCATCTCCGGCGAATACAGCGCCACGAAAGAGTGGACCAGCCGGTGGGCCGGATCTATCTCGAGGATCTTGCAGTCGAGCGAGACCTCGCCGTGGTCGAGGTAGACGAGCTTGGAGCCGGTCTTCCAGTCCGACTTGACCTCGGTGCCGAAGTAGTACTGGCGCGTGTCGGCCGGGTCCGTGAGAGCTCGCCAAAGCCGTTCGGGGGTGGTTCGGATGAAGATCTCGTACACGTGTCGCGGTGCGATGCCCATGGGTTCCTCCAGGCGAGCCTTCAGGGCGCTGAGCTGCGCGACTATCGGCTCGGAGTAGCGGCTTATCCACCGGTCGTGGACCAGCCGGATCGGGACTGGATTGAGGTAATGGAGCTTCTTGCGACCGACCCGGCGGGTTGTCACCAGGCGGGCCTCTTCGAGGATCCTGAGGTGTTTCATCGCACCGAAACGGCTCATCGGCAGGTAGCCCTGGAGTTCCACGAGCGATTGGCCATCTCGCTCGAAGAGGCGATCCAGCAACAGTCTCCGATTTGGATCCGCCAGCGCTCTGAAGACCTCGTCCACCGCCCCACCATAGGTGACCAAATGGTCACTAGTCAACCATGGTCGCGGCCGGCGGAACGAACGCCGGCTGAGCCGATGAGGGCGCGAGACGGTTTCGGTTTCGCGGCGGCCGTCCCCTACCGAAACGGCCATGCCCTCATGACCGTCGTCAGGCGTCTCGAAACCTTCGGAGGTGCTACCTTCTAGGCCGGTCGCGACCGGGGTCCGGACGCGACCCCTCGGCCCGACCTATCCGCGGCAAGTCCGCGACCCGCAGAGGGGTACTGTTTCCGGATGAGCAAACGCTACCGTGGGTGCCTCCTCGAGATCGTCGAGACCGTACTCCTCACAGTCATCATCTTCTTCCTGGTGCAGCATTTCGTCGCCCAGCCGTACCAGATTCTCCAGGTCTCGATGGAGCACACCCTCGAGCCGGGTCAGTACGTTCTCGTGGACAAGATCACGCCGGTCTTCAGCGACTACAAGCGCGGCGACGTCATCGTCTTCGAGCCGCCCAAGGGCTACTCGGAGGACGGTCAGGACATTCCGTTCATCAAGCGCGTCATCGGCGTTCCGGGCGACCTGGTCGAGATCCACGACGACGCGGTATACGTCAACGGCGTCAAGCTCGACGAACCGTACGTCTACGATGGGCAGCCGACGGTGCCGCTGAGCGGGCAGTCGAGCTGGCGGATTCCGTCGGGCGAGCTCTTCGTACTCGGTGACCACAGGGAGGCATCGCAGGACTCGCGGGTCTTCGGGCCAATCCCACGATCCACGGTCATCGGCCGGGCGTGGCTGCGCTACTGGCCGCTGGCGAAGTTCGGCGTGATGGCCTCCGCCCAGTACCCTGGCGTTCCGAGCGTCACGCCCAATCCGGCGATCGTCCCCCAGTCGTCGCCCTCGCCGGCCGCCTCGGCGCCCTGAGCTCTCTGCTCGGGACAGGTTCGCCAGGGCTCGAGCGGCCTCAGCCCGTCTGTTCGAGCTCGTCGGCCTCGGGCTTGCGCGCGGCCAGCCGTTCGACGACGCCGAACCACGATCGCTCCAGTGTCTCCAGCTCGAGACCCTCGGCCAGGACGTGGTCGAGCGGCTCGCGCAGCAGGTGATCGGCCATACGCCACACGCTGATCGGGTCGAGCAGCCGCTCGATCGCTCGCACGATCGGGTTCGGGCTGCGGACGTGCTCGACGAGCAGCAGCCTGCCGTGCGGACGGAGGACTCGCACCGCTTCGGCAACTGCGCGGCGATCGTCCCGGATTGTGCACAGGGCGAAGCTGAAGACCACGGTATCGAAATGGCCGTCGGGGTAGGGGATAGCTGCGGCGTCACCCTCGCGCAGGGTCGCGTGAAGCCCCAGGGCGTCAGCCCGTCGTCGGGCGGTCATAAGAGCGATGCTGCTCAGCTCGATACCGGTGAGGCGGACGCCGGGTGGGTAGAAGGGCAGGGTCCGCCCCCGGCCGACCCCGACCTCCAGGGTTTCGCCGCCGGCCTGCCCGCACAGCCAGCGCAGATTGGCGTTCTCGCGAGCCGGAGGCGCCGACGCCGGGCCGCGGTCGTAGATGCGCCGGATCCGCTCGTTCTCTCCGTCGTCGTCGGGCATGCGGCAACGGTAGCCCCGCCCGGGGTTTCCGGAAAGGTCGAGGTCGGACCGAGAGTGCTAGTAGTCGGGCAGGACCGACTCGCCGAACATAAGGAACTTGTCGACGGCGCGGGCCGCCAGGCGCCCTTCGTTGATGGCCCAGACCACCAGCGATTGGCCGCGCGAGCAGTCACCGGCCGCGAATACGCCAGGCGTGGTAGTCATGAAGTCGTCGTCATGGACGATGTTGCCGCGGTGGTCCAGCTTGCATCCGAACGCCGCCGGCAGCTCGGGCGCGGGGCCGACGAAACCCATCGCGATCAGGACCAGATCGGCTGGCAGAGTCTTTTCGGTGCCGGCGCACTCGCGCATCTCGGGCCTGCCGCCGGGGATGTGGACCCACTCGATATCAACCGTCTCGATGGCCCTGACGTTCCCGTTCCTATCTCCGCGGAGCCGCCGTGTATTCACGAGATAGAGGCGTGGATCCGCGCCCCACAGGGCGGCGGCCTCCTCCTGCCCGTAGTCGAGCTTGTAGACCTTGGGCCACTGGGGCCATGGGTTGTCCGGGGCGCGGGTCTCGGGCGGCCTCGGCAGTATCTCGAGCTGGACGACGCTCCGGGCGCCCTGGCGGATGGCCGTGCCGACGCAGTCCGTGCCGGTGTCTCCGCCACCGATGACTATCACGTCCTTGCCGGCGGCGGATATCGGCGTCGGCGGTCCACCGAGCAGCGCCTTCGTATTGGCGACCAGGAAGTCCATGGCGAAATGGACGCCGCCGAGGTCTCGGCCCTCGACCTTCAGATCGCGCGGCACCGTCGAGCCGGCAGCCAGCACTACGGCGTCGAACTCACGGACGAGCTTCTCAGCTTCCACATCCCGGCCCACGGCCGTCCCCGTCACGAAAACGATCCCCTCGGCTTCCAGCAGCCGTACACGCCGCTCCACGACCGACTTGTCGAGCTTCATGTTGGGAATGCCGTACATAAGCAGGCCCCCGACCCGATCGTCGCGCTCGTAGACGGTGACCTCGTGGCCGGCGCGGTTCAGCTGCGCGGCCGACGCCAGCCCGGCTGGCCCGCTGCCGACGACCGCGACCTTCATTCCGGTCCGGGTCAGCGGCGGCTCGGGGACCACCCAGCCCTCGAGGAACGCGTGCTCGATGATCTCGTTCTCGATCGTCTTGATCGTGACCGGCGGCTGGCTGATGCCGAGGGTGCACGACCCCTCGCACGGAGCGGGGCAAACGCGGCCGGTGAACTCGGGGAAGTTGTTGGTCTTGTGGAGCCGGATGATCGCCTCGCGCCACTGGCCGCGATACACCAGGTCGTTCCACTCAGGGATGAGGTTGTGGATCGGGCAGCCGAGGGCCAGGCCGTTGACGAGCGCGCCGGTGTGGCAGTAGGGAATGCCGCAGTCCATGCACCGGGCGCCCTGGTCTCGGAGCGTCATCTCCTCGTAGCCCGGGTGAGTCTCGCTCCAGTCCTTCGCTCGCTCGAGCGCCGGCCTGACGTGCGCCGGCTCGCGGTCGTACTCCATGAACCCGGTCGGCTTGCCCATCGTCAGTTCCCCGCCACTCGGCGCGCGTCCATCACGTTCTCCTCGAACGCCGCCATCTCAGCCTCTTCGTGCGAGAACCCCTTCTCGCGCATCCTCGCTTGAGCCTCCATGACGCGGCGGTAGTCGTTCGGGACGACGCGGATGAAGCGGCTAACCGTGGTCGGCCACTCGTTGAGAAGCGCCTTCGCGCGGGTGCTGCCGGTGTACTCGACATGGCGCTCGACGAGGCGGCGGACCTCGGCCCTTTCCACGGGATCCGACAGCGGCAAGAGCTGGACCATCTCCTTGTTGCAGACCCTCTCGAAGCCGCCTCCCGCGGCTCCGCCCTCGCCGCTCTCGTCGAGGACGTAGGCCACGCCGCCCGACATGCCTGCGGCGAAGTTGCGGCCCGTCTTGCCGAGGACGACCACGCGTCCGCCGGTCATGTACTCGCAGCCGTGGTCGCCCACGCCCTCCACCACTGCGTTGAGGCCCGAGTTGCGGACGCAGAACCGCTCGCCGGCGATGCCGCGGATGTAGGCCTCGCCCGACGTGGCTCCGTAAAAGGCGACGTTGCCGGTGATCACGTTGTCTTCGGCGACGAACGTGGATTCGCGCGGCGGGAAGAGGACGATCTTGCCGCCGGAGAGCCCCTTGCCGAGGTAGTCGTTGGCGTCGCCCTCGAGGGTCAGGGTGATGCCCTTCGGAACGAAAGCGCCGAAGCTCTGCCCGGCCGAGCCGCGGAAGTTGAGCTTGATCGTGTCCTCCGGCAGACCAGCGCCGCCGTACCGGCGCGTGACCTCAGAACCGAGTGAGGTGCCCACGACGCGGTTGACGTTTCGGATCGGCAGATCGGCTTCGATTCGCTCGCCGCGCTCCAGAGCCGGTTCGCACAGCGGGATCAGGGTGGTTGAGTCGAGCGAGGCCTCGACGTTGTGCTCCTGGCTGATCTGGCAGGTCCGGAGAGTCGACTTGGGCACCTGCGGCTGGAAGAGAATCCGACTGAAGTCGAGGTTGTGGGCCTTCCAGTGGTCGATGGCGCGCCGCATCTCGAGCCGCTCCGAGTGGCCCACCATCTCGGTGAAGGTCCGGAAGCCGAGCTGGGCCATGTATTCGCGTACTTCCATGGCCACGAAGGTCATGAAGTTGACCGCGTACTGCGGGTCGCCGGTGAAGCGCTTGCGCAGCTCCGGATCCTGCGTCGCGATGCCCACCGGGCACGTGTTGAGATGGCAGGCTCGCATCATCACGCAGCCGAGCGTGACCAGCGGCGCGGTTGAGAAGCCGAACTCCTCGGCCCCGAGGAGGGCGCCGATCACGACGTCTCGGCCCGTCTTCATCTGGCCGTCGACCTCAATCGCGACGCGAGACCGCAGGTCGTTGATCAGCAGGACCTGGTTCGTCTCGGCGATGCCGAGCTCCCACGGCAGCCCCGCGTGCTTGATCGATGAGAGCGGCGACGCGCCGGTCCCGCCGTCGTGGCCGCTGATCAGGATGACGTCCGCGTGAGCCTTGGCGACGCCCGCAGCAATCGTCCCGACGCCGACTTCGGAGACCAGCTTCACGGAGATCCGGGCGTCCTGGTTGGCGTTCTTGAGGTCGTGGATCAGCTCGGCCAGGTCCTCGATGGAGTAGATGTCGTGATGCGGTGGCGGGCTGATCAGGCCCACGCCGGGTGTCGAGTGGCGGACTTTTGCGATCCATGGGTAGACCTTGTGGCCGGGGAGCTGGCCGCCCTCGCCGGGCTTTGCGCCCTGGGCCATCTTGATCTGGATCTCGCGGGCGCTGACGAGGTACTCGCTCGTGACGCCGAAACGGCCGGAGGCGACTTGCTTTATTGCGCTCTTCAGCGAGTCGCCGTTGGCGAGCGTCTCGAACCGGGCCGGGTCCTCGCCTCCCTCGCCGGTGTTCGACTTGGCGCCCAGGCGGTTCATAGCGATGGCCAGCGTCTCGTGGGCTTCGCGAGAGATGGAGCCGTAGCTCATGGCGCCGGTCTTGAAGCGCTTGACGATCGACTCGACCGGCTCGACCTCGTCGATCGACAGCGGATGGCGGTGGTTCGGCTTGAAGTCCATCAGGCCGCGCAGCGTGCACAGACCCCTCGCCTGGTCGTCGATCAGCTTCGAGTATTCCTTGAAGGCGGGGTAGCTTCCGCTCCGCGTTGCGTACTGGAGCTGCGAGATCGACAGCGGGTTGAACAGATGCTGCTCGCCATCCACCCGGTACTGGACGTTGCCTCCGACGCCGAGCTGCTTGTGGTAGATCGGTCGCTTGGGCGGGTAGGCACGGTCCTGGCGCATCCTCACTTCACGGGCGACGACCTCGATGCCGACGCCGCCGATCCGGGTTGGCGTCCAGGTGAAGTACTCGTCGATGAAGTCCTGATTGAGGCCCACCGCCTCGAAGACCTGGGCCCCGTGGTAGCTCTGGATAGTGCTGATGCCCATCTTCGAGATGACCTTGACGATTCCCTTGGCGATGGCCTTGCGGTACTTCTTCTCGGCCAGTTCGGCGGAGCCGGTGAGCATCCCGAGGCGAACCTGATCGTGAACCGTCTCGAACGCGAGGTACGGGTTTACGGCGCTGGCTCCATAGCCGATGAGCAGTGCGAAGTGATGGACCTCCCGCGGCTCCCCGGACTCGAGGACGAGGCCGACCTGCGTCCGAGTGCCCGATCGGACGAGTTGGTGGTGGACCGCGGAGACGGCGAGAAGCGCGGGGATCGGGGCGTCGATCGCGTCGTGGCCCCGGTCCGACAGGATGATGACGTTGTGGCCTTCCGAGACCGCTTCGGAGCAGCGATCCCTCAGCTGCTCGATGGCCTTGCGCAGGCCGGAGCCGCCGTCCGCGACCCGATAGACGATCGGCAGGGTGATCGTCTTGAAGCCGTGCGGGCCGCTCGCGGCGAGATTGCGGATCTTCTCCAGCTCTTCGTTGGATAGCACGGGCGACGGCATCTCGAGCTGGTGGGCCGACTGCGGGTCGGGCTCGAGAAGGTTCCCTTCCGGGCCGATCGCCATTTCGGTGGCGGTGATGATCTCCTCGCGGATCGAGTCGATGGGCGGGTTCGTGACCTGCGCGAACAGCTGCTTGAAGTACGAGTAGAGAAGCTGCGGCCGCTCTGACAGAACGGCCAGCGCGACGTCGTCGCCCATGGACCCGACGGGCTCCGTGCCGGTGGCGGCCATCGGGTTGATAAGGATGCGGACGTCTTCGGCGGTGTAACCGAATACCTCCTGCCGGCGCAGAACGGTCTCGTGTTCCGGCTCGATCACGCGCGGCGGCGGCGGCAACTCCGTGAGCTTGACCAGCCACTCACGGACCCACTGGTCGTACGGGTGCTCCGTCGTGACGCGGCGCTTGAGCTCCTCGTCGGAGACGATCCGCTGCTCGGCGGTGTCGACCAGGAACATCCGGCCGGGCTGGAGGCGGCCTTTGGCCACGACCTGGTCGGGGCTGATGTCGAGCACTCCGGCCTCCGACGCCATGACCACGCGGCCGTCGGCGGTGACCCAGTAGCGGGCCGGGCGGAGCCCGTTTCGGTCCAGCGTGGCGCCGACGCGGATGCCGTCGGTGAAGGCGATCGAGGCCGGGCCGTCCCACGGTTCCATCAGGCACGAGTGGAATTCGTAGAAGGCCCGCTTCTCCGGGGCCATCGACTCGTGATGCTGCCACGGCTCCGGAACCATCATCATCAGGGCGTGGGCCACCGAGCGACCCGACAGGTAGAGCAGCTCGAGGACGTTGTCGAGGATGGCGGAGTCCGAACCTTCGGTGTCGATCGCGGGGAGGGCCTTCCTCAGTTCCTCGCCAAAGAGCTTCGAGCTGAATTGCGACTCGCGGGCGTGCATCCAGTTGACGTTGCCACGCAGCGTGTTGATCTCGCCGTTGTGCGAGATGTAGCGGTACGGGTGGGCGCGGGGCCACGACGGGAACGTGTTCGTCGAGAACCGCGAATGGACCATGGCGATGGCGCTCTCGACGCGCTCGTCGGCCAGATCCGGGTAGAAGACACGGAGCTGCGAGGCGTTGAGCATGCCCTTGTAGACGATCGTCCGGCAGCTCAGCGATGGGATGTAGAAGTCGCCGCGAGACGGGATGGACGAGCGAGACACCGCCTTCTCGACGAGTCTGCGCACGATGTAGAGCTTTCGCTCGAATGCCATGTCCTCGACCAGGCGCTCGGGTCGGTCGATGAATACCTGACGGATCAGCGGCTGCGCGGCCTTCGCGCTGGCGCCCAGGCTGGCACCCTCGGTGGGAACGTCGCGCCAGCCCAGGAAGTGGAGGCCCTCATCCGCGGCGACTTGCTCGAAGAGGCGGAAGCACTCGACACGGCTGAACTTGTCCTGGGGCAGGAAGACCATCCCGACGCCGTAACCGCCCCTTCCTCGAAGGCGCACGCCGGACTTCTCCGCGACGTCGGCCAGGAAGCGATGGGGGATCTGAATCGTCAGCCCGGCGCCGTCGCCGGTGTTCTTCTCCGAGCCCGTTGCCCCGCGGTGCTCGAGGTTGACCAGGACGGTCAGGGCGTCGCGGACGATGGCGTGAGACGGCCTGCCCGCGATGTCGACCACGAAGCCGAAGCCGCACGCGTCATGCTCGAACCGGGGGTCGTAGAGCCCCTTGCCAGCCCGCGATGCGCCTGTCTGCCTCAACTCGCGCCGTCCTCGCTCGACTACGCCGGAACCGTCCTCACCGCCCCGCGGCGGCGACAGCGGTGCCCGCTCCTTGCAGGAGCCCTCATCCGTCGCGGAAAGTCGAGTGTCGAGTAGGGAGCGGGGCCAGGTCAAGGTTGCAAAGGTTGCGAATCGGTACGTATCGACGCTATCGCGACCGTCGGGCGGGCAGATGCTCGAGCGGGCGGCGGCTTCGCGCTGCGAGGCGGCCTCCGGTCGGCGGATGGCGAGAGAATCGCGATAGACTTCGCGACGCCACTTAGTGGCCCTTCGGAGGGGTCGACCACGGAGGCGAGCGGTCCGATGGTCCGCCCGGGCATCGTCAGGAGGATCAACGTTGTCGCCACAACCGCGCCGCGGCCGAGCGGCGCCAGCCGGCCATCGTAAATCGACGTCTCGCGCCGTCCCCCTGGCACGCAAGCCCGCCGCCGCGATCGAGCCGGTCGAAGCCGAAGAGACAGTCGACAACGATGAGCTCGACGAGACCACCGAAGCGACCCCCGCGCGCCGGCAGGCCCGGCCCTTGCGGCGGCAACGCGGTCTGGCCAGGGTGCGGCGGAGTTCGGCGGCGCACTACACGTACGATGCGGTCAAGGCGTATATCCCGCTCCTGATCGCGTTCGTGATTCTGTTCGGCGGCGTGTGGGCGTGGATCAGCTTCGGCCCGCACGCGCCGACACCCAAGGAGAACTGGACGAGCATCGAGAACGCCTGGCTCCAGAAGAGAGAGAACGACCGCCAGGCGGTCACCGATGCGATCGACAACTTCCAGACTCAGTTGACGGCCTACAAGGCTTTCCGCGACGACACCCGCGGCTGGATGAACGCGCTGGCTGCCATCCCCAATTGGGACGATCCGCAGGCCAGCGCCGACGTCAATGCGACGACAAACAGCGACGTGCAGACGTTCATACAGGCCGGCAACGACGAAGCTACGCTCCTCGATCAGGTCGTCGCCGCCAAGTCGCCAAACGACGTTCTCGCCCTCGGCAGCCAGATCATCGCAGCCGAGCAGACCTTCGCCACCGACTACGAGCTGGCGCGTACCGACATCTTCGGCGTCGCGCCTGCATCGCCGGAGCCGACGCTGGCGCTGCCGTCCGGGAGCCTGCCGCCGTCTGCATCGCCGGGAGCGTCGGGCAGCCCGGGCGCATCGGCCGGTCCCACCGGTTCGCCTGCGGCGAGCGCCTCGGCCGTACCCAGTGGCTCACCGGGGCCGAGTGGCTCGCCCCCCTCCGGCTCGCCCGCCCCTTCGGCATCCCCTCCTGCGGGCGCTTCTCCCAAACCGAGCTAGCGCAGGAACGCGGTCGAAGCGCGGTCATCCGGGATCGGTAGCGATCTCGGCCGTTGTTGTCGCGGCCTCGTGGCCGGTCCCGACGGCGCTAGTCCAAAGTACGGCTTGTGGCGGTTGGGTGGACTCTGTACGGTTCGCGTCGCCTCGGGCCCCGGCTGGCCCGACCGACCAGTAGGCTCAGATGCACCAGCAGGATCACAGACGCAGAGGTAACCGATGGCTGCAATGGCCGTGAACGAACTCGGACCTATGCTCACCGCAAGCGAAGTGGCTGCGATGCTTCACCTGCACGTCAACACCGTCAAGCGACTGGGCGACCGAGGGGAACTGCCTTTCTACCGCGTCTGCAAGCGGGGCGATCGACGCTTCCGACTTGAGGACGTCATGACGTTCCTCGACAAGAACCGGTAAACGGTAGCCCGAGTTCGCCGGAGGTCTCACCAGAGGCCGCGTGCGTCGACGTTTCTGCGTGGCGCCGGCGCGGCAAGCAGGGCCGGACCGGCCAGGCGGCATCCTCGCGAGCCTAGGCCGCCGTCCGCGGCACCGACTTGAGTCCTGCTCGGAAGAGCTCCAGGCCCCTGGCGATCTCGCCGGCCGTCGCGTCGATGGGCGGCAGGAACCTGATCACGTTGTGGTGGGTGCCGCAATTGAGGATCAGCAGCCTCTGATCGGCACAGGCCTGGATCAGCGCCTCGCACGTCTCCGTGTCGGGGTCGCGGGTGGCGCGGTCCCTGACCAGCTCGACGCCGACCATGAGGCCGATGCCTCGTACGTCGCCGATGCGGTCGTCCTCGGCCATGAGCGAGATCAACCCGGCCTTCAACTCCGCCCCGCGGGCGGCCGCGTTGGCAACGAGGCCCTGCTCCTCGATGGTGCGCATCACGGCGACTCCGGCCGCACAGCTCACCGGATTGCCGCCGAACGTAGTTCCGTGGGCGCCGACGCCCCACTTCTCCTGGAGCTCGCGGCGCGTCACGATCGCCCCGATCGGCATGCCGTTGGCGAGGGCCTTGGCCACGCAGACGACGTCCGGGACGATGCCGGCGTGCTCGAAGGCCCACATCCGCCCCGTCCGGGCCATCCCCGACTGGATTTCGTCTGCGATGAGGAGGATTCCGCTCTCGTCGCACAGTGCCCGCAACTCGCGCAGGAACGACGCCGGCGCGGGGCTGAACCCGCCTTCGCCCTGGATCGGCTCGATGATGATGGCCGCGACCGACGAAGCGGGAATCTCGTGCCCCAGCAGCGTGCGAAGCGCCCCCATGGCGCCGGCGGTGGCGGCCTCCTCGTCGTCGCCGAAGTAGCGATAGACGTTGGGGAAGGGCGTCAGATAGACCGATGGGAGAAGCGGCTCGTAACCGAGGCGGTAGTTGAGGCTCGAGCTCGTGACGGACGCGGCTCCGAAGGTCCGGCCGTGGAAGGCGCCTCGGAACGCGATGATCCCGGGCCGCCGTGTGACCCGTCGAGCCAGCTTGAGGGCCGCCTCGACCGCCTCGGCACCGGAGTTGCCGAAGAAGACCGTGTCGAGCGGGTCGGGGCAAGCGTCGGCCAGCATCGCCGCCAGCCGGCCGACCGGCTCCAGGTAGCCGAGCGCGTTGCAGATGTGGAGCAGCTTGTCGGCCTGGTCCTTGATCGCCTCGGTGACCGCCGGGTGGTGATGTCCAAGCGAAGTGGTGGCGATGCCGCAGGCAAAGTCGAGGAAGCCGCGGCCCTCCGAGTCGTACAGGGTGTGGCCTTCGCCGTGGCTCCAGTTGCGCTCGTAATAGCGGCCGAGGATGGGCGAGAGGTGCGGCTTGGAGATGGCGGCGAAGTTGCCGGCTGCCGCGAAGGCGTCGATCTCCGCCGGGGTTAGGCCACGACCCGGAGCGCCTGCCGGGACGACGGCGGCGGAGGCGGGGAGGACTTGTTCCTTGGCGGTGTCCATGACGCGAGCTCCTCTGAAGAGACGGGTCGCCGGTCGATTGGACCGGCGGGGTTTCCCGAGTATAGATGCGTGGAGCAGGCTCGGCCGCGGAGGGAAGCGCCGCTGTCGATTGCTTGCGCGCCCGAGTCCCGACTGCCGGCGCAGGACGGTCTCACTTCGCGACCTCTCGCCCGTCCTCCGGTTCGCGTTTCGGCCGGCACGCCGAGAATGGTCGGCATGACGACGTCAGAGTCCCTGCCACCAGATGCGCTTCTCGCTTCGCTGCCAGAGCCGATGCCGGAACTGGCCCTCGCGCTCGGCGAGCTGGTTCGGGCGGCGGTGCCCGAGGCGGTCGAACGCGTGAGGGCGGGCTGGGGAGTCATCGGTTATGACGTGCCCATCGGCCGGCGGCGCACCGCATTCTTCGCCTGGGTCATGCCGCAACGCGAGCACGTCCACCTCGGGTTTCCTCGGGGCGTGCTGCTTCGGGATCCGGACGGGATCCTGGAGGGCGCGGGCGTGACGAAACTCGCCCGCTGGGTCACGGCACGACGGCCCGAGGACATCGACACGGCGCGCTTCTCGGCGCTGGTCCTCGAGGCCGCCGCCATAGCCCGGATTCCACGGGCCGCCGGGCTCATCCGTGTGGCCGATATCGACCGAACGAGCTAGCGTCCCGGCCGCGCCGGGCCGCCGCCCCTTGCGGGCCCCAACGCTTATGGTGGCCGGGAACCCAGAGGTCCTACCCGGAAGCGGCGTAAAGCGGTAGTCTTGCGTTGCCGGGCCGGAGCCCGGAGCCGCAATCGCGACCGCGAGGAACAACGATCCGTCCAGCGGAGCAAGCGAGGATTGACCGTGGAGCGCTCGAAGCTGGCTGCGGGAGACGAGACACTCGAGCTCGAGGTCGACGGCCGAACGGTCAAGGTCGTGACCCGACCGGCCGACGGCGACAAGCTGGCCAGGCTGTTCGAGCTCGGCGCGGGCCCCAAATGGGACGACTCGACGCCGATGAGCGTTCAGGAAGTGGCGGACCTCATCCACGGCCTCATCGAACGAGCCGGCAAGAAGGGCGAGCAGGCCCAGGTTCTCGGGGTTCCGCCGGCGGCTGCCGAGGCCTTTCCGGGCGATCCCCGGATCTACGTTTCGCCGGTCGAGGCGCTCACGTTCTCGCTTCCGGGCTCGCCCACGGGGTTGGTTCTCCACATGGACGAACGAGGTGACGGCCACCTCTGGGCTCTCGGCGAGGATCGGATCCAGCTCGGATCGGACGGGATGTGGTGGATTCTCAACGCCCTGATTGGCGCGCTGGAGGACCCGCCGGCCGCTTCGGCAAGGCCGCGATTCCTGACTCTCGGTACGACGCTCGGCGGCCCTGCCACCCAGGCATCGCTGTGGGTCCGCGACGCCGGCGTGGCGATCGCGTGGCACAGGTTGCGCAGTGGCGTGGTCGGGGATCTGGTTGCCGTGCAGGAGCTCAAGCTCGATCGAGTTGACGGCTGGCTCAGGCTGCTCCGGCCCGTCCGAGACGATCTGGAGCGCCGCCGTGTTCACCGCCAGCGGCTTCGTCCGGCGCGCACCGCCGATAGATGGGCCCGTGCTCTGGAGCGCTGGAGCCGCTGAGGGGCCGCTGACCGGCGAGAGCTTCCGCGCCCAACTTCCGCGCGGCGCCGCCGGCACCCGGCCGGAGTCTAGCTCGAGCGGCGGCGAACTCGACTTCGCCCGTGGGTTGGACCAGGAAGATCCAGACATCCCACGCGCAATGGCTGACGATCAACGCCCCGATCGGGACTCCGGCGGCATATAGGGCGGACCAGTGCGCGCCGGCCACTCCGGCCGCGCCCATCAGCGTGAAGTTGCCGGTCGTCACGTGCACCGCGGAATACGCGACGGCCGCCATCGTCGCGCCCGTCCAGCGGCCGTACCGGCGCATGAGGCTTTCCTGTACCAATCCCCGCCAGAAGAGCTCTTCTGCCGGGCCGATGATCGTCACCAGTCGGGCAGCCGTCTCCTGACGCGGCGAAAGGTCACGCAGCGAATAGATGTCGCGGATCTGGTCGTCGCCGCCCGGCACGAACCGCCGCGCGAATCGATCGCCGATCTTGAACGTTCCGTACAGGGCGGCCGCCGATGCCAGCCCCGCGACCACCTCGCGTGCGCCGATACGCGTCCGCCTCAGGCTCGGATTCGTCGCCAGCGCGAGCCCCCCGAGCATGAGTCCGGTCGCGGTCATGCGGCTCCAGAACCGATCGCGCGGTCCCCGGAACGTGGCGGCGAAGGCGGGTATGGCCGCGGCGAGACCGAGAGCGCACGCGGCGTCGAGACTCCGGCTCGCGACGCCGACGCCGCTCCTGTCCCGATCGGCCGGCCCCCGGCTCTTGTCCCGATCGCTCGATCCGGGACCGATAGGCTTCACGGCGCCAGCCGGGCGAGCAACAGGCCGATTACCAGCAGCGATCCGAACGCGAAATGCAGTCGGGCTGTCTGCAGGTCGATCATGGCGATAGCCCGGGCCTGGCCGGTCGCCCCGAGTTCGGCCGAGCGGACCACCTGGGCCAGGAAGGGAAGAGAGAAGACTGCGATGGCCGTCGTGGGCGGCAGCCACCGAACCGCCACGGCCAGGCCGAGCGTGACGTATGCGCCGATCACCAGCGCGAGGTAGCTGTAATGGGCCCAGTCGCGCCCGAGATGGCCCGACAGCGTCGCGATCCCGGCCCGCGTGTCCTCGCTGATGTCCCGCCACTCGTTGCCGTGGAGGATGGCCGCCACGAGAAGACCCACCGGGATCGACAGGACGAGCGCCCGGACGTCCCAGGTCGCAGTGACGGCGTAGTAGGAGCCCACGACCATCGTCGGGCCCATCAGCAGGAAGACGATCGGCACGCCCATGGCCCTGTACTTGTATTGGAAGGGCGGCGCGGTGTAGGTGTAACCGGCCGCGAGCCCGAGCAGGCCCAGGGCGACGATCGCCGGGCCCCGGAGCCAGACGAGATACGACCCGACCGCGATCGCGGCCGCGAAGAGGCCGATGGCGAAGGCGTAAGCGCCCCGCTCGCTTACCCGGCCCTTCAGGACAGCGTGGCTCATTCGAGGGGACGTGATCGTGTCGATGCCCTGGCGGACGTCGTAGACCTCGTTGATGACGTTCGTGCCGGAGTGGAGAAGCATGCCGCCGGCGAGTGCCGCCAGGAACGGCAGCAGCGAAAAGCGCGAATCGACGACGGCGAGCGCGCCGCCGGCGAGCACCGGTATCGCCGAGGCCGTGTACGCGAATGGCCGCAGGATCTCGTATGCGGCGGCGAGCCGG